>JAOHMI010000199.1 GCA_028101965.1 Bacteriovoracaceae bacterium | reverse complement strand
AAACTCTTTAGGAACACCATTTTTATGTAATTCGGTTATGGTTCCTATTGATTCAGCATCTGTCTTCATGAAAAGTCTCAATGAACTCTCCTTTAAAGAAATTTTTCCGTTTTGAATCTCAGAAGCAAAACTATAATTTATTGATTCAGGTAATAATGTATTTTCGGAACAAACAATTGCCCCCTGAGTAATTTCAGACAGCTCTTCAATTAAGCTTGGAGATCGAACACCAATAGTACAATCTGCATACTTAATATAACTCCCCTCTAATTTAACGATATCAGAAATTTTGTTCGGTTGCTCAGAGATATTGTAATCAACATTATGGAGATAGAAAGTACGGTCGTGAAATTCTTTTCTAAGACCTCTTTTTATGGAATGAGACGGATTATTATCGACTCTTCGATTGTAAAAAGTAAATGTTAGGTTTTCTATGTCAATATCATGATGACCTTGAGCTTCTGTTTCCACATCGAAGTTCCATTCAATTTGGGTTGAGAATTTTATATTAATAGGATCAAATAATAATTTAGTATTCCCGCTTCCGGTCAAAAGTAATTCATCTGGACGCATAAAATAATAATGCTCATAAGCACCATTGTATTTTGGTTCAATCGATTGAATAATTGTTTGAAAATATTCTCCATTATCAAACAATTTATGCTTGGTCATAAAAGTTTTAAAGACTGGATATCTTTGAAACTCTTCATTTGCTGAATCGGCTAAACCATCTAATGCATTCCATTCATAATAGCCAAATTCTCGATGAAACTTATTTGAAAATAAATACCCTACAAGCTTTCGCACATAATAACTATTCTCCGCACCATTATTAAAATGATTTCGCAGAAATTTTTCATGAAAATCTAAAGCGGCAACATCTACTGCCGGTAAAATATCATAAAGCTTTTTGAAGTAATTCACATCTCCAGTTCCAATATCTTGAATGGCCATTTGAACGAACACGCAATGAGGCTCACGTGAAAACTTAATATTTTCATCGTTAATTTCAGGGAGCGCTCGATTAGGGATATATCTTAAGTCAGAATGATTCTTTAAAATTTCAGCATAGGTTGGCAATAATAGATTCAACCTTTCATAAACTTTTTTCTTTACAGCTCTTACTGATTTTTCCCCTTGAGTTAAATCAATATCTGAAAACAAATGCTCCTTTCCCTCAGGTATTTCTTCTAAATCAAGTAAACGAATAGATTTTATCTTTTCTATAGTTTCATCATCAAATGGGTTTATTTTTTTCTTTAATAAACTATCCACTTGATCCGCAATATTTGAATCTTCGAAACAGACATAAGCATCTCCTCCACCTCCGCCTTTTGAGTCAGCATCAAAAGCTTCAACTTTGGCAAAAGATGATAATGATAAAACTAGCATTCCTAAAATTAATAAATACTTCATGTTTGATTCTCCTGTGTATTTGAAATTGGATAAAGTGAAAAACTAATATGATAAATGTCATCGAGGTCCGAATCGTTTCTTAAAAATGCATCGAGCTCATCCACAAAATGAAGAATACGACTTTTCGCCTCTTTAACTTTCCTCTTACTAACCGGAAGAGTCATTGACGTCTGGACTCTTTCCTCATAAGAAATATTCTCTAATGCCACTATGGCTTTTTCTAAAACTTGTTTTTGTAATTTACGAACAGCTGCGGTGGTGTACTCATTGCCAAAGTTATTGGCGTCCCCTAGATTATCAGTCCATTTTCCATCTTTTATAATAAGAAAATCCAGACGTTGCAATCTCTCTACCGCATCTCTTACTTCATGAGTGCTTATCCCGAGAGACTTTGAAATCCATTTTAAATCCGGTTGAAAATGCTTAAGATAAGTTAACTCTAAGATGGCGTAGTGATGCCAATCTGAAATGACCTTGAATGCATCCATACTAATATTTGAAAAAGAATCAAATGGCCCAGAACCTGTATCTTCTTTCCCCACTCCCATTAAATCCTTAACTTGCTCAGGTGAAAGACATAATGCCTCTGCCAATCGCAAACACATCTTGTCTGTTAAGGAGCGCTTGCCATTGAGAATTTGAATAAAAGATGAGGGTTCAATTTTTAACTGTTTGGCAAAAGCCCTAGCAGAAAAGTTTGAGTTTCCTTCGATTTTTCGAATTAATTCTTGTTGTAAATGTTGTCTAAATTTTTCGTTTCTCATGCAGCCTAAACTGGCCTACGAGAATCAAAGCTTCAAGAGTTTTGACTCAAAGTGAGTCAGTTTTTGA
>JAOHMI010000198.1 GCA_028101965.1 Bacteriovoracaceae bacterium | reverse complement strand
CCTTCTCAATACAATTCCCGATTCCCCCCCTCTTAAGCAGCTCTATATGGCTTTTTCATTTATTAGTATGTGGAATTACAAACAAGCCACAAAATGGCTTGAAGACTATTTAAACAATTCACAAGTAACAGATTACCATAGACTCATTGGACAAGTTAATCTTGCGGCATGTTTAGTTGAACAAAATAAAATAAAAAAAGCCAACCAGTTATTAGTCACTATTCTTAAAACGAGTAATGACATGGACTATACGAGAATTTATGCAAATTGCTTAGAGCTTAAAGCACAACTTAACCACCAGCGAAATCCAAGTTTGGCCTTAAAGTTTCTATCAAAAGCTGAAGCTTTTTTACCAGCGAAGGATTCGATCGACGGTTTTTTTATTTCCAAGTGGAAGAATCTGGCCTTATGTTATCAAAATGATGACTTAAAGTTTCGTACAAAAAAGATTCAACAAATCGTCCATTGGGCTCAAGAATTTGGTCACTACGAAAGCCTCCGGCAACTAGATTTACATCAAATAAAGTTATTAGGCAAAACGGAACTAGTTTCTAAACTATATTATGGAACTCCCTTTCCTAACTATAAAACAAGTTTAGAATATGAATTCGCAGATTTGATTGAAACTAAATATTTTTACCAATTAGGTCCAAAAGGCAAATATCAACTGAGACCCAATCAATACTCCTTTCTGACTCAAGGTTTAGTTGGGCAACTTTTTTCTTGTTTAACCTCAGACTTTTATCGCCCCTTTTCGACAATAAAACTATTTAATTCACTTTTTTCAAATGAGTACTATAACCCTGCAACGTCTAAAAATAAAATATACCAATTGGTCAACCGTTTAAACCTAAAGTTTGCCTCCCATGAAATCCCACTAACAGTAGTGTGTGAGCAAGGACTCTACTCTTTAAAAAGTGATAAAGGTTGCCAGATCGACGTTTCCCAAAATGTATCATCTTCAAAATATGAAAAAATAATTAATTTAATCGAAGGTAAATTTAAAAATAAAACTTTTACATTAAAACAAGCTTCAAATGAATTAAATATACCAGAGAGAAGTCTTTCAAGGTATCTCAAAACCATTCTCGAGAAAAAAAAATTGGTTACCCTCGGCAAAGGGCGTTCGTCAAAGTACAAGATCCCCGAATAGAATAATTGATCCCAATGAATTCATAAGTCTTCGAAGCGTAAAAAACTCCTTTCACCACTATCTAAATTAATCATGCTAACCTCTTGCGCCGAAAAAAAATAAAGATAACCATCGGATACATTAATAGAATTAGATGGTCTCAAATCTTGATGTTCTCTACCACAAAAAAAGCAACAACGATATTCTATTAAATTCCACTTTTGATTAAACTGCTGCCAGGACTTCTTTAATTCGTAACTATCATTCGCCTCATTTTTTACAAGAACAAAAACTTCCTCCTTATATTCAGCATGAATGGTAAAAACAATTAATTCTGAATTCATAAAATCTACCTGCGTGTTTAAGCTTCCCGAGCTTATTTGAGGTTTTAATTCCAATGAATACTTGAAATCAAAAGGGGCTTGATTCGACTCTTCGTATATATCAAGTTTTATCATTTCACCTTCTTCTTTAATTACGACTAATTCACCATCGATTCTACCGATAGAAAGATGATCCGTTTCAATAACTAACTCATCAACATTCTCAACTTCACCTTCATTGAGAAAATACTTAGCTAGTCCAGACCAATCAGTTTCGTACCCATTTCGTTCAAAGATATATAATTGTGAGTTATAGATTAAGGGGCGAAGTTCGCTAAGATTAAGATTAAGTACTTTGCGATCATACACAGTATCAAGTTGTCCATCTATCAGGCTTTGTTTAATCAAATTATATTTATATGAGCTCTTAATGAAATAAAAGAATAGATTATCATCTTCAATCAAATTAAAATGATCATTAGGTATGCCGCCTTCTCCTCCGACAGATTTAACTAGACTAAAGTCTTGATCAAATACGTGAATTTGAAAGTAGTCTATTGCTTCATCAAATATCCTCTCAGAGAGAATTATATAATTATCTTTTACATCCAGAGTCATCAAGTTTCCCTGAAGGCTTAATTCATCTTCAATTGCAATATCACTCTTATCAATTACTATTTTGATTAAATTGCTGATACCGTTGCTAAAGTTACCATAATTTTTATTTAAATAGAGATCAGTACAGTTTTCCATTTCAGGAATTAAATAATCATACTTTCCATCTAAAATCTTAGCC
>JAOHMI010000197.1 GCA_028101965.1 Bacteriovoracaceae bacterium | reverse complement strand
AAACACGAGTCATGACGTCCTGATTATTGATAAAAAAAATCATCACCTTTTTCAGCCACTTCTCTATCAAGTCGCCACTGCTGCCTTATCCCCAGCTGATATTTCAACACCAATCAGAGAGCTTTTTAAAAAATCAAACTCAACCGACATCATTATGGATGAAGTTGATTCCATCGATTTAAAAGATTCCTCTCTCATCATAAAGTCTAAGAAAAAAGTCTATTATGAGAATTTAATTATTGCCACTGGGGCTAGGCATTCTTATTTTGGAAATGATTCGTGGGAAACCCATGCAACTGGATTAAAAACCTTAGATGATGCTTTGAAAATTAGAGAAGATATTTTAAAAAACTTTGAAGCTTCAGAATTAGAAGAAGATGCTGAAGCTCGTAAAGCCCTAACCACATTTGTTGTGGTTGGAGGTGGCCCTACTGGAGTGGAGATGGCTGGAGCCATCGCTGAAATTGCCAAAAAAACTCTTTTAAAAAATTTCTCAAATATAGATACCAAAAATGCAGAAATTATTTTAATCGAAGGAGGCAATTCAATTCTCTCTAGCTTTGATAAATCCCTTTCACAAAAAGCAAAAGTTGACTTAGAAAAACTTGGAGTAAAAGTTCTCTTAAACACAATGGTTAAGGAAATTAATCAAGAGGGTGTTTCAATTGGAAAAGATTTTATTAAAACTCGGAATATTATATGGGCCGCTGGAAATGAAGCAAATCCCCTTACCCAGCAATTAAAGATTGAATTAGATCGAATGAAGCGAGTATTGGTTGATAATGACTGTAGTATCCCTGAGTATCCTTCAGTGTATGTTATAGGAGATGCAGCAGCATTTAAAACTTCAAATGGTTTCCTTCCAGGGTTAGCTCCTGTAGCCACTCAACAAGGAAAATATGTTGCCAACTTAATAAGAAAAAATATTCCTAAGGGAAAAAGAGATCCTTTCAAGTATATCGACAAGGGCTCCATGGCCACCATTGGAAAAAAGAAAGCTATTTTTCAGTTTAAAGGAATTAAACTTAATGGAATTATTGCTTGGATGTTATGGCTAGTCGTCCACCTACTCTTTCTAGTCCTTTTTCGAAATAAAGTTTTAATTTTTATAAGCTGGGTTTATAGTTACATAACTGAAAAGAGAAGCGTTCGAGTCATTAAATAATTTAATTACTGAAGTGTATCTTCTGTAAAGCCAGAACTTGTAGCATTCGAATCGTCATACTGAGTTTCAAACTGAATACAAAGATCTTGAAAACTCTTAACTTGATTGAGAATTTTTCTCATATCAGGATGGTCCACATCAAAGTTTTCTACCACTAATTTACTCATCATTTTAGTGCATTTTTTTAACTGGACACTCATTTGAGAGAACTCTTTTGGTAGAACTTTCTCCTCCATAGATTGATCAATGGCCTTATCTAACCCTACTGATCTAACATTCTCAACCAGCTTTCGTACCTCTCTCACAGATTTGTCTTTAATATAAGGAAGAAGTGAATCCTGCTCATCATCACTTAAACGGATAATTTCGTTTACTTGGCTTGCTGAAACTTCACCTGCACCACGAGCACTTTTAACTTGCTGGCTTGATTTAGCATCTCTCTTGATAGCTTTTTTAATAATAGACTTTGAGACACCCAGCTTTTCGGCTGTCACTGCTGCAAAAGAGTTTTGATCGAGCTCATCTTCTTCTTTTTCCAACTTCTTTTCAGCAGGAGAAATAGGATCTTTTTTTTCAATATCAATTTTATTGGCGGAGGGATTTAATTTTTCATAAATTTCACGACCCCTATTAAGACACTGCTCAAATTCAATTTTATTTAAAGGCTTCCGAACTAAATTCTCATCAATGGAAATCAATTCTTGCTCTAGATCGTTACGATCAGAAATCATAACTGGCACTTCCTTGTAATCAAGTTCCTTTAGCGCATGATAGCGACGACTACCGGCCAATAATTCATTATCTTTATTAATGGTCAAAGGATGAATAAGTCCAACAGTCTTAATGCTTGTTACGAGAGAATCAATATCTGTACTTTTTCTTAAATAAGGGCTTTTGATCTTTATATCGCTAAGATTTCTGGTTTCCATTTACTACTCCAAAATATGTGTGGAGGAATATTAAACCGCTAAAAAATTGGTTGGACAAGAGGAAAGCCAGGCCCTTTATTGATTTCAAGCATTGTCGCCCTGAGTAACTAAACTAATTTATCTTCAATAACCTGAAGAGGCACTGGATCAAATCTTTCATC
>JAOHMI010000196.1 GCA_028101965.1 Bacteriovoracaceae bacterium | reverse complement strand
TCTTATATTAGTTGCATGTTCCAGTTTGCATAAGCAAGCAAAGAAACATCTAGCAGATGAGTCCTATACTGAAGCCATGTCGGTTTACAAAAAAATTTTAGAATCAAATACTAATGATGAGGAAGCTACGGCCGGTTTGAGAGAGGCGAGGACTGGTTGGCTCAATCAGAAATTAGTGGAAGTTAAGTTTTTGCGTCTATCAGGGGATCGACAAACTAGTCTTGAACTTCTTTATGATCTCTATCAGAAAGAAAATTCTTGGAAATTATTTCTGATAGGGCCATCTGCCAATTATCAGAAAAAAGAAATTAACTTTGCACTTATTTATATCTCAAAATTAGTTTCTACTGCTCTATCCGAAAAAAAACCGCTTAAAGCTCAATTTATTTTAGATAAATATCGAAATTTTTATCAATCAGAGTCAGCTCAAGTAAATTATAACAGCCTGCAAGGGCAAGTTAAAACTTCAGGGATAAAGCAATGTCGTGACCTATCTTCTAAACTTACAAAGGAACAGTTCTACTATGGAAGCTTTGTTGCAAAATTCTGCAATGTCTGGAATCTGAAAAAGCCAAATCTTCTTCGGCAAATTAGAAAAATTCGAGGAAAACTTTATTCATCAATAAAATTAGAATCAATGAATTCAAATCTTCCACCTGGGCATGTTAAAAAACTTAATGAATATCTATTGAAAGGATTAAAAAAAACTCCTTGGTATACTAAAAGTGG
Organism: Bacteriovoracaceae bacterium; assembly: GCA_028101965.1. Taxonomy (GTDB): domain Bacteria; phylum Bdellovibrionota; class Bacteriovoracia; order Bacteriovoracales; family Bacteriovoracaceae; genus JAOHMI01. The sequence goes on along the minus strand of JAOHMI010000196.1, from coordinate 1,558 downwards.
TAAAAATATTCTTAAGCTTTCATTGGATGGGAAATATAAATACACTCATTCTAGAGAAGAGAAATCTTTAAAACATTCATATTTAGTTTCAATCCCTTATACTGAAGAGCGAATTGAGAAGAAATCAGTTGATGATAAAAAATCAAATTTTGGTGCTGCTCTTGAATTGACCTCAGCAACGGTTGATTTAATGACAACTCTTAGTGGTGGGAAGACTGACTCATCTCACACAACAGATAATGGTGATGGCACTGTTACTGTTCATGAGACGAAATATCGAGAGGAACCTAGAGAAGCAAAATACATCGCCACTGAGCATACTGAGGTTTTTAATGTATCTTTTAGTCTGACCGGTTTGTTTAATCATGAGTCGCTGGAAATTTTTCACGATAAATCAGATTGGAAGTCTTCGATCCAAAACAATAATAGTATGCCTGAAATTGGGTTAAAAAGAACGAAAGCTGACCTAATTGGAAAAGCTTATTGGTTCGATCAACAGAGTAGAGTGGTGGCGGATACTTTGGAGATAAAGCTCAATGATACTTGGGATAGTTTATATTGTAATGATGAGTTCATTGATAAGAAAAATAATAAACTTATTGAATCGATGTTCCGATGTTTGAAGGTTCGAGACGATGATATACCTAAAGAGTTTGAAAATTTGTTTGAGCTATCCATTGGATTAACCATTCATGATGCAAATAAGGTTGTTGATAGGGTTTTATAATTTAGCTTTAAACTAAGATTCTCTTCTAATTCCACTCATATGATCCCTTAAACATTTCATAATGAAATCCACAAAATTTGGGCATAGCAAAGCTAATTTCACTTTCTCTAACTATTCTGGATTATTGATATAAGGAGAGTTCGCTTAAGGGCAGGACAGGATTTGAGCTATACTATTCCTATAGCTTATCAATAGAGGGAGAATTAAGCTATGGGGTATGAGAGAGAAGGTTTGAGCAACCAGAAGCAGTTTAATTTTGCTTGTCTAGTTGATCAATACCAAGAAAAATTATTCAAATATACTTTATATCTGACGGACGATTATCAACGTGCGGAGGAGTATTGTTTAGCAGCTTTTGTTGAGCTTTTAGAACGTTTATCTAACGGCCACGCAGAAATTGAAACATTGAAGTATCTAATCAAAGAGGTGAATAAAAAAGTTGACCGAAGGATGGCGTATTCACAAGAAGCCACTCAGTCCTCTGTTTTTAAAGATCGCTCACAGACTAACTCGTTAGTTGCTTTCAACAATGATCGGAATTTTTATGATCTAAATTGCCTTTTTCGCAACTATTCTCAAATTGAGAAGAGAGTCTATATGCTTAAAGAACTATTTAAACTCAATTATGAAGAAATTGCTTTGCTAGTAAAGCTAGATACTGAAACTTTAAAGAAGATGCATCGGGAATTAAAAATTAAACTAAATAATAGTGAATTTTTAAATAAGCTCAGCTTACCTGTTCCGAACTTTCTTCGCTATGGGTTCTTGTCCAATGCTAAGCCTACTGAAGATTAAAATTATTATCAGCAAAAATTAAACTATTTTTGACAT
>JAOHMI010000195.1 GCA_028101965.1 Bacteriovoracaceae bacterium | reverse complement strand
GAGAGCAATAGAGAGTATACAAAAAGTAAGGAGAAAGAAAAAAGATATTTTTCCCAAGATTTTTCAGAAGCAGATATATTTGAAAATTATCCAACTCTCAAAAATTTAGTTAATGACTTGAAAATGGAAACTCTTTACGTAAGAGATGTATTGGATTTTACGAATGAGTTATCAGATGATGATTTTCAGATTCTCCTTTCCGCTTTAATTGAAGTGGCTCAATTAACAAATGAGCATATCTTCTACACGCCCATAATAAATGATATAGGGGAACCCTCAAATGTAATCTTTGAATTTTATAAGCATAAGAATGCTAGGCTTATCAATTCTATTCTTTTGGCAAAGTACACCCAATTGGAAAATCTTAATTTCAACCACATTAGAAGAAACTATATGGATTACTTTTCAACCGTTGGGGGAACAATTTCTTTTTCAGATCCATCCTGGACAGTCAGCTTTGATCGATATTTCGGTTTTGAACAGTGCCTGGCCACTAAAGATGTAACCTTAAGAAATCCTATTCAGCCCAACTATGTGCTGTTCGTCTTAGATAATTCAGGGAGTATGAGCAGCTATCAACGATCACTAAAGAAACAAACTTCACATTTTTTATCAGAACTTAATAAAATTCTCAAGAAGGGTTCATTTTATGTAGGTATCTCTACCTCAGATAATCGAACAGTACTCCCCTTTAAACTTATCCAATCTGATACAGACATTCAATCAGTTAAGAGAAAGATGAGGGTTGGAACAGATAGCTACTCAGATGAATACTTATACAGCAGTATGAATTCTTACCTTGAAAGACATAAAGTTGGAAAACGATCTAACTTACTCTATGTAGGTCTGTCTGATGAGCCAGAGCAAAGTGTGAGAAATAAAAAATATGAAAGTTGGTTCAACGCTTTTTTTAACAGACACAATCTCCTTGATGGGCGATTTCTTGGTTATAATTTAGTTAAGAAAAGAGATTACCGTGAACTAGCCGAACTTCCCTACTTTAAAAACTATAAAATTCGTGGACAAGCCAATCTTAGTGAAGCTATCGACCATATTAATAAAAATATTCTGGTAGATTATCAGTTCATTATTGATGATGAAGACATCTTTGGAGCAACTGGCGTAGAGTACACCGACTACAATGGTAACATTCATAAACTTGAGTCACATGAATGGAAGATGGTTAAAAATACTGGCTACGTTACGATTTACAATATTCCCAACTATATTAAAGAAGTAACCGTGGAATACAAAGTTTTATGCAGCAGCCTTGAGGATTAAGCGCTTCACCAGTTATCGTACCGGCATATAAATTTTGAGTAATGATTCTAAAAAGAAAGCATAATCAACCATACTCATTTGTTTAGAAGGTTTTTTATCCATTTGAAAGCCTAGTTGATGATGATAAATCTTCCACTCTCCACGGCCATCCCACTTGAACTTTTCAAAATGTTTTATAAATTCATTAAACACTTTGCTCCCTTCAAAAACCATTTCGATGTCGGCTTCTTTAGTGAATTGTTCCCAAGTATTGATTACTCCCTGAACTGATTCATTATACTTTGGTTTATCATAGGGACACACATAAGTTTCTTCACATGTATCGGAGTAATTTCTTTGATCAGGTGAGTTCACAATTGGAACCACCATCATACCTGGCTCTTTAGTTGTAGGTGAAAAAAGGCTCACCACGTACTTTCTCACTTTTGGGATATGGGGCACACTAAAGATTCCTAAATAAGATGCGGTTCGACTTAACAAGGCATAATGGGCTAACCATTCATTGGCCATAAGTTTAGTGAGATTTTTAAATAACTTAGTTTTTAGAATTCTGACAAATCGAGAACCTTTCCCCAAAGTAATAGCGTTGCGAAATCGACTTAACAGACCCATATATCCTGCATTAACCGCTCCAACCGTAAGGACAAATTTCCCTACAATCATTCCTCCCATAGAGCCTATACCGTACCACCACCACTTATTTTTCTTCAATTTTGCTTGAATATCCTCAAGTTCAAATGAGTTGATACCCTGTGGATGCCAGCGATTAGTATGCTCAGATAAATTCATGGGATTTACGTAAACACACTCTTCTTCACATCCAGCTTCTTTTGAACATAAGAGTAGGTCAAAGGTACGATGCCCTCCTCCAAAATGCTCATATCGTTTATTAGAAATCTTTAGATAGAAATCTTCCGGATCACCCGACATTCCCTTGTAATTCTCCACCTGGGAAAAGGAGTAATTCATGAGCAAGAATGAGATAAAGATTATGGTTATTTTTTTCATTCAGTATGATTAAAAAAAAATTAACCGGATTTCCACACTTAACTGTGGAAGTGAAAAATATCAGGAA
>JAOHMI010000194.1 GCA_028101965.1 Bacteriovoracaceae bacterium | reverse complement strand
ATTATTTTAAGGGAGATTTAGCATGGCTTAGAAAAATTTTTATGAATAGTCTTATAGTGTGGAAAAAATTCAATAAATTATCGAATTAAGTGCTAATAATTTCTTTTTATTAGTTTTTTGGTAAGTGAATAGGTAATATTTTATACCATTGAACTTTATCTAAGGAATCGCATGTCTGAAATCTTATCGACGATTGCAAATTATGCTTGGGGCACTCCTTTAATCATATGGCTTTTTATTGCAAATTTCTACTTACTCTATGTCTCAAAGTTAATACCTCTTAAAGGCTTTTCCCATGCTTTTTCCATACTAAGAAAAAGAAAGTCAGATTCTGACCTCTTGAATAATGAGCATGGTAGCCTCTCTCCTTTTCAAGCTCTATGTAATGCCCTTTCCGCAACTATCGGTTTAGGAAATATTGGCGGAGTTGCGGTAGCCATTTATCATGGTGGTGCTGGAGCGGTCTTTTGGATGTGGGTAACGGCTTTTTTAGGAATGAATACTAAGTTTTTTGAAGTGGCCCTATCAGTCATCTATCGTGGAAAAAATCATCACGGGGAAGTGGTGGGCGGGCCTATGTATGTTATTGAGAATCAATTTCCTAAGCAGTTTCAATTTTTAGGTTGGTTTTTTGCTCTGTGTGGAATTATTGGAACACTTTCTTTATTTCAAATTAATCAGCTTACGGAATTTGCCCATGATAATATTGGAGTGAATAAAAATTATTTTGGAATAGGGGCTGCCCTTGTCATTGGGGTTATTCTTTTTGGTGGGATAAAAAGAATTACAAAGGTGACATCAAAGCTTGTCCCAATTATGAGTTTAAGTTATCTCACTTTAACTTTACTTATTTTGTTAATGAATTTGGGAAAACTCCCAGAATTATTTTTATCAATCTTTCAACAAGCTTTTAACCCAACGGCAGCGGCTGGTGGTGTCGGTGGCTATGTCCTGATGAAGGTCATTCAAACTGGCGTAAAAAGAGCTACCTTTTCAAATGAAGCTGGTTTAGGAACAGAACCAATGGCCCATTCTGATGTGCAAACGAAGGAACCCATTAGTGAAGGGTATGTTTCAATATTGGGACCCTTCTTTGATACGATTATAATCTGTTCACTCACAGCTTTAGTTATCTTGCTATACTTTGATCCGTCTCAAAATAATTTAAATGGAGTCTTGCTTGCTACAAATGCTTACCGCCAAGCACTGGGACAATTTGGAGTGGTTGCTATCGGAATAATTATAACTCTCTTTTCATTTTCTACAATGATAGGGATGGCTAATTATAATAAAAAATGCTGGGACTTTATTTTTCGCGGTCGTTTTTTTATGGGGGATAAAGCCTTCCTATTATACTATCTTTTTACAATTTGGTTTGGTGCTACGAATAGTCTTGATGATGTGGTTAATTTAATCGACTCCGCATATGCGTTTATGGCTATACCAAATGTAATTGTTCTTTTGGTTTTAGCAGGAAGAGTAAAAGAAAAGTTAACGGTTTATAATAATACATATTTAAAATAATTAAGGAGATTTTTATGTTATTAAAAAAATTACCTCTTTTAAGTGTAATTTTACTTGCAGGTTGTTCCTCAAAGGTGACAAAAGAAAAAACGAGCAACAGTCAAAATACACCAGAGCAATGTAAAATGGTTGAATCAAAAAATGCCCCTAGCAAAGTTTGGGAGGCCACCGGATTTGAAAAGCCAGAAAGTGTAGTTTTTGATGAAAAGACGAATTCTTATTATGTTTCAAATGTTGTAGGTGTTCCAAATATAAAAGATGGTGAGGGTTGGATTTCTAAATTAGATCAAAGTGGAAATGTGGTTGCTTATAAATGGACTAATGGAGAAAAGAGTATTCCTTTAAATAATGATGCGCTTTTACATGCACCTAAAGGAATGAGGATTCGTGGAAATCATTTATGGTTAACGGATATTGACAGTGTAAAAGCTGTTCAAATTTCCACAGGAGCAGTAAGTAACATTATACCAATTAAAAATGCGAAGTTTTTGAATGATATTGTTTTCTCAGATACATCCAGTGCTATTTACGTGACAGATATGCTGACAAATAAAATACATTCAATTCAAAAGTCTCCTACTAATAATGAATTATTGTCATCAAATGAATTAGAGTCACCCAATGGAATTGTTACAAGAGGAAAAAAGCTTTACGTTGCTAGTTGGGGGCCTGAGATTAAAAGTGATTTTTCAACGAGCGATTTAGGGAAAATACTCGTTATAAATGAAAAGTCGAAAAAAATTAAACCTTGGAATGATCTTAGAGTCGGGCACTTGGATGGGTTGGAGTTTAAAAATGAGACAACACTTATTGTCTCTGATTGGAAAGCAGGAAAAGTTT
>JAOHMI010000193.1 GCA_028101965.1 Bacteriovoracaceae bacterium | reverse complement strand
GAAACCATAGCTCACCTATTTAAAAATTATCAAATCAAAGATATTAATATTGCACAAACCGACTTAGGTGACATTATCTCAAAGCTTATGACGGACAAATATTGAATACTTCAACCCTTTCTTTTAGAGCGTATTTTTCATATTTTCTCATGGAAATTCGTAGAATTATTGCTTACAAAAGCGACTTCTATATCAATTTTCTTGGTGTTACGATAATCAGTTTTTTTATTAGCTACAGCCTATGGCAATCAATTTTCGCTTTCAACGGCCTCGATAAATTAAATGGAATGACTTTTAATTATCTCATCTATTACTCTTTAATTGCACCTCTTTCTTTTAGAATTATCCAAGGTCATCAAATAGGATTCCTCTCACGAGAAATTTATGAAGGAGATATAAACAAATATCTCATCTATCCGGTATCTCTAATCAGGATAAAATTCTCAAGTTATATCGCTCAATCAATGTTCTATTTTATTCAGTTATTTTTACTTTTATTTATTATTAACTTTCTAGGGATATCTGAAAAAACAATTAATGTGAGTATTCAATCTGTTCTTGTCTATGCAATATTTTTATTTATTACCACAGTCTTCTATTATCTCACTCAAGCAATTATAGAGTGTATTGCTTTTTGGGCAGACAATATTTGGTCTTTAGCTGTTTTACTCAGAATGACTGTGGCCATATTCAGTGGTGCTATCATTCCTCTAAACCTTTTTCCCGCATGGTCACTCGATCTTCTCAACTATACTCCATTTCCTTATCTAACTTATTTACCTATTAAAATTTTATTTGGAAATTCAAACTCTCTAGAAATCCTTAAAGGAATCCTTATCCTTCTAGCATGGAGTATTCCTATATCCATCACTCTGAAAGCTGTCCTAAAAAAAGGACTCAAGAACTATAATGGAATTGGGATGTAATGATTAGATACTTTCGGCTTTATTTATATTTTGTCCGCTTTTCTATTTCGAAGGCTTTAGAGTTCAGAATAGATTTTACTTTTCGTATTTTTATGGATTGCGCATTCTACCTAATTCAATTTATTTTTTTCGATATCATTTATCAACATACAGATTCAATTGGAGGATTTAATAGAGAGCAAATGTATATTTTCATCACATCTTATCTTTTCATTGATGCCTTAAATATGACATTTTTTGCAAATAATATCTGGTGGTTTCCACGAATAGTGAATAAAGGGGAACTCGATTATTATCTTATCCGTCCCGTATCAGCGCTTTTTTTTCTTTCTTTAAGAGAGTTTGCTGCGAACAGCTTCATTAATCTATTAATTTCGTTTTCACTGGTTATTTGGAGTCTTTCAAATTATTCAGGAGAGATCTCTACATTAGGGATTATCCTATACTTTTGTTTGCTGTTTAATGGACTCTTTATCCACTATATATTGAATTTCTTTTTTGTACTTTCAAGTTTATGGACTAACTCGGCTAGTGGGAATTTAGATTTATTTTACTCTCTTTCTCATGCATGCGAGAGGCCTGATTTGATCTATCAAGGAAAAATTCGATTCTTATTTCTATATATTCTACCTTTTGCATTGATTGCTTCTTTTCCGGTGAGAGTTCTCTTCGAAAAGAATTATTCTTTTCTAATCCTTCAAAGTCTTTTAACTTCTGCAATCTTATTTTTGATCTTAATATACTTCTGGTCACGTGGTCTTAGGCGATACAACTCAGCTTCTTCTTAATCCCAACTTGAACCGATAGACAAGGATAAAAAAGCAAATTGCTTCTCATCTGTGTCTGTCCAATCAACACTTTGAGCAGATAATTCTAAGGAAACTTTTAACCCTGATTCAAAGTATCTAGTGGCCCCAAGTGCGGCTCCATAGTTCATGGTATAGTAATTTCTGTCCTCATCTTCTAAATCCTCATCATCTGCTTCTTTTATATCTAATTGAACTTTATTTTCCGTAGCATGGATGGAGGCATACACTAAAATATCATCTTGAGTTCGATATCCATAAATAAGGGCAAGATCTTTCACATCATGACTAACCTCGACTTCTTCAATATCGTTTCCATCTTCAAATAAACTAAAGTCACTGTTCGTTGCAGTAGTAACGACTTTACCGAATCCATAACTTGCGGCCAAAGAATGGTCTCCTTCTTTTGCTTCCTTTCTCGATTTACCAATGAATTGATATTTAGCCCCTAAAAGTGGGGGAGCATCATCATAGCCATAAAGAAATATATCAAGCTTTTCAATAATACCTATATCAAACGAGCCCGAAACTGCAGTAACTTCGTTCCTTAGCTCCATAGGATCATCGATTTCTTCACCATCTATTTGAATTGTTGCTTCAGTTCCTACTTGTTGATAAGCCTGGATACTCCCATCCATTAGCTTCCCCT
>JAOHMI010000192.1 GCA_028101965.1 Bacteriovoracaceae bacterium | reverse complement strand
TAGGACAAAATAAAATATTAATTGTCCCAGGCGAAGTAGACTCTCAGTATGCCTTAAACCTAGACAAAGAATTTTCGCGCCTGCATTTTTATACAATTACAAATGGCAGTTTAGGATATTTCCCCTCTGAAACAGCGTATGAAGATGAATTTGATTATGCTTGCTATAGCGCTCCCAAATTTTATGGAACGATTTTTCCTTTCGAAAAAAAAATTCAAAGAAAAATAGATCAAGCGATTATTGATCTGATCATGAGAAATCTCTATATCTAATTAATTCTCAATCTGAATTAAATTTATTTTCCTACCATCAGGATCAAACATCTCTTCTTGTTGTCCTGGGTACATCAAGTCATGTTTAAATTGAAACAATTCAAAATTTGCTTTGATGTCATCAAGTTGACCTACAGTCATATGAAAATTTATAGAAAAAGACTCATCCATGAAATAATCAATATCGTCTCTGTGTTGGATATTTATTTGAGGTAACCCAGGAGCATTAAGTTTAACTTCCTTCTTACAAACAGGAAGCTGTAATTCATACCCCAAAACATCGCAATAAAAATGAGTAACTAAAGAAAGGTCATTTGAATGAAAAGAAAATTCTATCATTAGTTTTATTGTATACGGTTAAGCCCTAACTAATCTAGCATTAATTTTAATATAGGAGTATGCAGGCGAAAAATGAGATTGAATTTTTCATTTTCAATTCTTGAGAGAAACTGTTTTATTTTTTCAAATTGCAAAGTCTCAGTAAAGGCTAAGAGATCGCCTTTTGACTTAAAAACTTCTTTATGATTCTTAGGACGCAAAAACGATTTACGAGACATCCCAATAAGCCAGTTTTGATAATTTGATCGCATGAGTAGCTGATCTAAATTATTTAAGAGATAAAGGTTTTGCTCAAGGTTTTTACTAAAACCAAAACCTGGATCAAACCAAATTTTCTTATGACTTAATTTTTGAATCTTCTTCATTTGATCAATGAAAAACTGATCCATCTCTTCAATTAAATTATTTTCTTTTGCATTAGAGATGAAATTTAAATGATTATTAGCTTCAAGTTTATTGGGTACACCAGTGTGGTTAAGAACATAATCAAAATCTAAATTACTTTTGAGAAGATCGAGAGTCTCATCGTCAACCACACCAGATATGTCATTCCAAATCATTTTCACTTGAGGAGCAGAACCTTTAATTTCCTCATAAATTTTTCTAAATACTTGAGGTTTATAGGTATCAATACTTAAAGTCTTCCCTGTTAGATCAATTGATTGACCCGCCAGTAAGCCCTGAAAGTGTTCTTGGAAACGTCTCAGCTCAGTTTCTTCGTCAATGGCTTGATTCATTGGAGCAGTGGACTCAAAGCCAATATCTAGAATGTCACACCAGTCTAAGAGATGATTTAATTTATCTAAAACTATTTTTTGGGAGAGTTCAGGATTTCCATCTGAAAAAGAATTGGGGGTCAAGTTTGCGACCCCCATATAAAGAAATGTTAATGACATTAAAAATTAAGCCGGAGAAAGATTCTTCGGTGGAACAAATCCTGGAGATGATGAATCTTTATCTTCAGTTTTTGAAGCAGTTCCATCTCCGTCCCCATCACCATCAGAGATAACTGGAATGCCAATATCTTCACCTTTTTGCAATCTATTGATCTGATTTGCATCTAAGGTTTCCCATAAGATTAAGGCTTCAGATAATCTTTCAAGAAAGTCTCTTTCTTTAACTAAGATATCTGTGGCCTGCTGATAGTTATTTCTTACAATTTTAGAAACTTCTTGATCAATTTTTTGCGAAGTACTAGGACCTATTTCACTTGGAGTCGATCCCGCATAAATATTTTGTTGGTTCTTGTTATTGAAGTTAAGAGGGCCCAGTTCATAAGACATCCCCCAAGAACAAACCATATTTCTGGCCAGGTCTGTTGCCCGTTCTATATCATTTGAAGCTCCGTTAGTAATCTCATTAAAAGTGATCTCTTCAGCGACTCTCCCACCCATCAAAAAAGCAATAAAGTTATTGGCTTTCTCTTTAGTGAGATTCAACATGTCCTCATTTGGTAAGGTCTGAGTTACACCAAGTGCGCCTCCCCGAGGGATGATAGAGACTTTGTGAATAGGATCAGTATAGGGAAGATTTAAGCCTACCACAGTATGTCCTGCTTCATGATAGGCAGTAACACGTTTTTCTGCATCAGAAATCACCATAGACTTTCGAGCAACTCCCATCAAAACTTTATCTTTTGCATTTTCAAAATCTAAATTTTCAAGAAACTTTTTGCTGGCCCTTGCCGCAAGGAGTGCCGCTTCGTTTACTAAGTTAGCTAGATCCGCTCCAGTAAACCCTGGCGTCCCTTTCGCAATAGTTTCAAGATCCACTT
>JAOHMI010000191.1 GCA_028101965.1 Bacteriovoracaceae bacterium | reverse complement strand
CATCTTTAATCATGTTTCAAAGAATATCACCACCCTAGAATTAGAAGTTAAGCATCAATATAATCTCTATCTTAAAGAATTCATCAAGGTTTGTATTTCCGACGGTAAACTATGCCAAAAAGAGAAAAAGTTGATTAAACAATTAATGAAAAGGGCGAATATTACTAACTTTGATGTGGACTACATGATAAAAAAAGAAAGACAACTCCAATACCAAGCTGCAAAAATTGCTGCACTTAAATCAAGAAAAACAGATAACCACTCTTCCTAATCTTAATTTAAACTTCGCATATAATATTTCTTTTCCGAAAAAAATTCCGAATTCATTTTTAATCTAGCTTGTTAACGCTTGGCGGATATTCAAGATAGCAATATTCAGCTAACAAAAGTTAACCAATCCAATCAAATCTTAGGAGATTACGATGTTTCATTCGAAATTATTCTTTACTTTAATCGTTTCTTTCTCATTTCTCTTATCACAAGTTTCGGCCAAAGAGCCCTATGCCCTTTTCTCCCCCCACGAAGGAAAAGAAGCTTTTAACACGATGTATGACATGATCAAAAATGCTCGTGAAAAAGCTCATGTCACTATTTACAGTTGGTCTGACAGAGGTATAACCAAAGCCTTCGAGCAAGCACTTAAAAACAATGTTGATGTGAGAATTGTTTTGCATAAACCTTTAACAGAAAAGCCAAAGGTAATGAAAACAGTTGCCGAGTTAGAAAAAAAAGGTGCGATGATTAAGATAAGTCATCAGAATATGCATGAAAAAATGGTTATTGTAGATGATATTAAAATGGTAAACTCATCAGCAAATATGTCTAATGGAGCAAAAAGTAAGTACTCTGAAGACTTTACTTTTGTCTTTGTGGATAACCCTGAAAAAGAAAAAGATAATGTCCTCATCTTAAATCAATTTATAAAGGAATTTAAATATTTATGGAATTCCGCAAAAGATGTAAAAACACCTGGCGAATTAAAAAGTGCCACACCATTAGAAATTAAAGATTTAAAAAATAACCCCATAAAAAATGCTGCTGCGATTCTTTATTCTTCTTCACACGCAAGAACTTATAAAGAGTCAGGAAAAAACACTAAAACTTACGAGAAAGGAATGTGGATCAAATCATCCTTAGATCGTAGTGCCTATGTTGTATCAAAGGCTCTCGTTAAGGCCATTGATAAGGCAAGAACAAATGTCTACTTTACTTTAAACCATCTTTTTCTCGATAATGTCGTTCAGGCCGCAATTCGTGCTATGAACCGTGGAGTGAAAGTACAATGGAGTTTAGACAATCAAGAATTCAAAGGACTTTACGGTGGACGAAAAGCCCAAATTTTAAAATTTGTTAAAGCCTATCAAAAGAAATTCCCAAATAAAGAAGTACCCATTCGCATTAAATACTACAGTCACAATCCCAGTCCAAAGTTTTGGTTTCTCAACCATCACAAGTATACATTAATTGATTACAAAGCGAATGATATGAGTAACACAGTTTTGTTTGCTGGATCTCATAATCTTTCTAAAACCGCTGAAACTTCTCAATATGACAACCTAGTACGATTTGAAGGAAAACAATTTTCTCGATTATATAAAGAATACTTCAAGCAGTTTGAGAATCTCTGGTACATGGGAAGAAATAAAAGCATTGATAAATTAAAACGCGGAAAGCTTGATCCATTCATGAAAGTTTATAGCAACAAGAAAGTTGCTCTCCATTTAACCGACAAATACGATGTGATCTCTATGACCTGGCAGGAAGTAATCGACTTTAGAGCAGACCTCAACAAGGTTGCTCCTGGTGTTTTTGCTAGTTCAATGAAAGAAAGGGATTGCTTCTACTATAACTTTAAAGCAAAAAAGTTTGAGGGCTGTCCTTCAAAGTAAAGAATTGGAAGGTTTGATTTTTTTTTAAGCAAAGGGCGGTGGAATCACCGCCCTTTTTCTTATAAAGAATCATTTACCTCTAGTTACCCGAGTATTCACCTCCAATATTGAGAAATCCGATAAATAATCATGAACAAATTTTGGATTTTATCCTTATTTTATTTTGCCTTTTGCCCATACTTAGCTCTTTCTCAGAATGAGTTTATTGAGTCGCTTACAAACGGTGCAACAACGATTGATGATTTAATCAACAGAGTCCCAAACGAAATGAGACGAAATCAGATGTATATGAATGAATCAAGGGCGCTTCATCGGGAGGCCGTTAGTCATGAAAATCCTAGATCTATACTTTTTAATAACGATGCAAGCGCTTTATTAACTTTTAACTCTGATCCAAATAGCCCCACCTATAATCAAGTGGAAGCCTTAGTCTTTGACCCTATTACATTAAAGCCAAATGTGTACTTAATAAGTTTTAAAAATGGTAAACCAATTGTAAAACCTAATCCAAGAGAGTGCATGGGATGCCATA
>JAOHMI010000190.1 GCA_028101965.1 Bacteriovoracaceae bacterium | reverse complement strand
ATGAGCTTGAAATGAAAAGAAATGATAATCATGAGAAGTATCTAATATGCTTTCCAGGGGAAACAAATCTTGTGCATTGGCCCCATAGCCATGAAGAAGCACCATCCCCTTAGTTGAATTAGCGTTTGGCTTCCTATACTCATAGTCTAACATAAACTTTCCTTTCACTATAAACTAACCTCCCTCAAAATCGGTGTTCTAAAAGAGCTTCTTTTTGAGCCAATTTCCAAGAGAAAACTTAATTTACCCACTTTTTTTCGAAGAGTCATTTTTTATCTTTTCTACTCCTTGGTTAAACTCTGCAATGATTTTTTTCATCTGCAGCAATTCATTTTTCAAAGCCGGTGCTTTCGCGGCAATTCGGTTAATCACTTGGTTTAATCCATTGTCTAGCATCTTTGCGGAAGTCATCATTTCCACCAGTGTCTTAATTTTAAAGTCACTAATAGCATCTTTAGATAAAGATTCGGACTTAAGCTTAACCACTTCATCTTGCAGAACCTGAATTTGTTGTTTCATCTCGCGGAATAATTCCACTTGAAACTGCTCAAAACCTTCATTTGATCCACCGCTACTAGTAGCTGGTGCGCTCCTTGCTGAGGTAGGTCCAGAGGGTGTTCCACTTTTTGGGGTTGCATTTGCTTTAGGTCTTAATTGCTGAACATTCGAGGGGGCCTGTGGTTTTTGGGCAGGGGTCTTCGCTTGAACATTAGGCTTCGTGCCCGCCGTATTACTGGCAGGTTTCGCTTTCTTAGCAGACTCAGAATCAGCATTAAACAAAGAATCTACATCGACGTCGATGGCTTCTTTTTTCTTTCGTTTTTGCTCTTCTTCATCTTCAAATTCAAGATTAAGACCTTTTATGTTGGCCATGAACCCTCATCATCCGATTACAATTAAGTTGAATTAAACCTTTGGAAGACGTCTCCTCCACTCATCTAATCGGAATATTTGAAGAAAAAAGTGATAATAAGTTTAGAATAAAGGAAAATTAATTGAGGGTTTTGTTAAGAAGTATCCGACTATAATGCATTGTTATCAAGGTTTGCGTCCTTGATGCGGGACTTTTCCTTTTGCTTATTGATATTTTTAAGATCCTCAAGGGGAGATTTCTTTGATTCGGGCTCAGGGGCCGGCTTTATCGGCTTTGGAAAATCTCTCTCAAAGTACTTGATAGTTTTTGAGATTTCATTGGTGACACCACTCAACCCAGCATATTTGAGTGGCAAGATCAACTTATCTCGATCTAATTCTCTTAAATATTTCAATTTGTACTGAATATGTCCGAGGTATTCAAACCGTCCTTCTTTTTCGATATAAATTATAACCATTATCTCATCAAGAAAGCCTGAGCTCTCCATCAAACTGGTATAGTCTTGCCTATATAATTCGTAAAATGCCAGTAGCCTGGCCTTGAGTAAATTATTTAGCTTCTTAAATATTAAAGTCTTTTTAAACTCCCATATGTTATATTTATCCCTGGAGTAAGCTCCTTTAACATACTTAGATAAATCTTTTTTCTCTTGATCCGAGTACCTGAACTCTTTAGTAAACATATCTAATTGAGCACGAACATCAGCAATGACATAGACCTTGTTACCCATGACGGTTACACCTTCATTAAACCCACGAGGTTTTACGACGCCTTGATTAAAAATATCACAGAACTTTTTATCCCAATCAGTAATACAACGGTCGCCCTGAAGAAAGCCAATAGCTTCATTTTTTTCTTCCAATAATTTTTCTGGAGTAAGATTTAACTCTGCTTTTCTTTTCAGATCTTCTTTTTCTTTAATTTTTTTTCTGATTTCCTCTGCATCATAAATGGGATCAACATCGTTCGCTTCGACCGGAATAAAGGGCTCCTCATAAACAAAAGTGTAAAACAGAACAGAGGCACAGCTAAAACAAACAACAAATAAGGTAATAAGGGACCTTACTGATACTGCGGGCTGCTTTTCCTTTGATTTTTTCTTGGGATTTACTGGCCTTCTTTTATTTCCATTTTTAGCGGAATCTGCTTCAGTCTGATCTTTTGCATTTTCATAAACATCTTCATATTCAATATCAGGAATAAGTTTTTCTGCATCAGATATGGTTTGATTTATCAGATCCATATTTGGCGACTTAACTCCAACATCATCGCCTCCACCTCTCATAGGTTTTATTTGGCGAGTGGTGGTCATCCCACCTTCAGAGTAATCGGTCGAATCATCAACAAACCCACTCAAATCAGCACCAGCTTCTTCTTCCACTTGACCACCATCGAGAAGAACAATCTGTACATTCCTTCCAAGAGTAATAGGAACGACATTTGAGAAAGCATAGTCCTTTCCCCTAAGCATTTTACTGGCATTTACAAATGAACCGTTAGTCGAACCTAAATCTTGAGCGAACAATTGATCATTTTTGAAATAAATTAATAAATGATTACGACTTATC
>JAOHMI010000019.1 GCA_028101965.1 Bacteriovoracaceae bacterium | reverse complement strand
TTATTTAGTCTTTTTATTTTCAATGAAATTATTTTCCCAGAACAAAATAAAGTTAGTTTCATTAAACAAATTGATCAAGCTATTATAGAAGAACAAACTAATCAAAGAAAAATAGCTTCAAATAATTTCTGCCAAGAAAATGTTAAATCAAATTTAAGAGATCGAATCTATGAGCTTGAAAAGAAAATCCCCTTAAAAACAAACATCTCAGGCCATTGGCGAGGGGTGGATCTAACACAAATCAGCTCTGCGCAACAACTAATTATTAGCCAATATAATCATCTTATTGGTTTCAAAAATATTCATCATGAATACTCAGAATGTATCAACCTGATTTGTGTCTTTAATGATATTTACAAAGATCCGGATAACAGAGCAGGTCTAATTCATTACTTAATTTATCTTGAAAAAGGAATTTTCATATCAACTGGTTATCCAAAATTTAATGATCAATCAATTGCAGAAACTAATAATTATATTTTCACAATAGAAGAATTAAACTTAATGTACAATTTTCTAGAGACAATCAATATAACATCTATTAATTCTATTCAATTTGATATCGTCCAAAAGTTACCAGAAGAAGAATTTCATGAGCTTGTAGCCGACAAAAAATTATCTAAAATAACTTCTTGCAGCTTTTTAGATCAAAACACTCTCTATTTTAATCGTAATTGCCTAAACCAAAGGCAATTAAAAAATGAGTTAACAATCAGAATAATAGATGAAGTAGAAAAAAGATTTTCTTCTGAGGATAACTTTATTCGTTCAAATGATTATGTTTTAACTATTGATTATATTATAAATAACTCATACGACTTTAAGTATTACAATACCATCAGTGAAAACTATCAAAAAAATGTTGTTAGTAATAATTCAAATAATAAAGAAAATTATACTGATATTTTTGAAAGAGAAACCAATAAGGATTATAAAAAACATATTATTTCCCTTTGGAAAGACAATGAAACTGACTATTTATCTGATTGTTGGAAGAATGAAAAAGCGAGAGAAAACTCTTTCCTAAGAACGAAAAGGCAACCGGCTAATATTGATAACCTTCAGCCCGTCTTTCAATGTCTAAAAAGGAAAATAGATTACTTCGAGAAATTTAATATCACAAACCAGGTATATAATTGTAAAGACTTATCAGGTAACGAAAAAGATAGATTAAAGAATATTCTAGAAAATCAAATTATCGAATCTTTTACCAATTCAAAAATAGAACTTTCACTTTTTGGAAAAGAAACACTAAAGGGAAGAAGATTACTTGAAGACTTTATTAGTAACTTTGATCCATATTTAGCCGTTTCAAGTTGTTTACAAGAGAAGAAGTCTCAGCATTGCTTTTACGATCAAGTTAAAAGAATGTTTTATAAAGAAAATATTGAAAAAAATTATAACTTAAATAATACTCATCTAAAATACCTTTTGAGTAAAATTAAACTTGAATTAAGTTATGACACTTTTTTGAATAATTATCTTGAGCGCACAAAATTCATCATGTCTCAATTACTTGGCCAAGTAAAATTAAATGCCAAAAGAATCGTAAGACGATGTATGAGACACCCTCATAAAAATAATATAAAGCTATTAGAGCCAGTCTCATATTCTGGAATTGATCACTTCATTAAATTAAGCGCTCTTAACTGCATTAATAAAAAACTTGAAAATAAAGAGATTATTGAAAATTTATTCAAGCTTGAAATAATCAACAATAAAGTTCTCTTAAATGTATCGCAAAAAGAAAAAAAGTTTTTCATCAAAAAAGTTAAAAATCAAATGATTCAACAAATAGATCTTCTCTTAAACCACTATAAGCTAAATGAAAGCCTTAAACTAGACGACCATTTCAATGGTTTAGCGAAATCCTTTATTGAAAAAATTGAAAAGGATAAGACTTTTACTGCAAGTATTTCCATTGAATCTGAAATTGTTAATAAATGCCTTGATAGGCTTTCCCAAGATTATCCTAAGAATATAATTTTTCATACAGGAGAAATGCTTGATCACTTATACGGTATAAAAATCTGTGGCAAGATAAAAGCAAACCGCAGTATAGCAAGTAAAGTTAGCGAATTACGTCTGGAAAAAGTTAATCAATTTGTACAAAAAGCTAAGCGATCTTTCTTAGTTGACTACAAAAAACTAGTTCAAAATTGTAAAAATACATTTATTATAAAACCTGGATCACCTTCGTTTAATAAATATGCCAAACTCAGAAATATTTGTATTGAAGAAAGCTTTGATGAGCAACTTTCAATAACCTTAAAAAAGCTCACCAAGACTAGAGAAGGAAAAATAATTCCAAAAGTAGAGACTCAGGTTAGAAATATTATTGAAGAAGATAAGCATAGATTAATTCGCGAATTAAAAACTAGTACTAACATCTAGAGTCGGAATTTTAAAAATTTTGCTCTGATATAAAAGATAATCCATAGCATTCTCAATCTCAATGTAACCTGGCTTTCCCGGGATTAACAATCGAAATGAAGGCATAGGTTTATTTTCCAAAAAAAGAGTAAAACCTCTTCTACTTGGTCCAAGAAATTGAAAATAATCAAAATCTCCATAGAATTTATGCCCATTTGCAAAAGTAAAAACCCGAAAATCTCCTAATTCATCTGGCTCCATATAGAATGACTTTACTAAGAACTTTGACTGCCTTAAAAGTTGATAAAAAAGAAACTTTCGATTATTGTCCATCTTATCAACTTGATAAAAAAGGTGATTGGTTTGCCCTCTGGATTTTAGACTTAAGTTACTTATGGCAAATATCTTTTTGTGTCTTTGATTTCTCTCTTTACCTTTTAAAAAATAATCATTTTCAAAAAAGATAACTTCTTTTCGCTCTGTAAGCTGCTCAAACTTTTGCATAAAAGATTCAAACTGCTTAGAAAAACCGCTTAAATCCTTTGAAAAATCTTCAAAACTAGAAGAATTTAATACTAGTCCCTTAAAATGTAGGTTTAGAAGATAATCTATCTCAAAATGAGAAATGAAAAGCCCATTAAGCCTTTTAAGATCATAAGCAATATTCCTTTTAACATAGCTTTGAACTGGTGTATGAGAAGGCAATTCAGCATAATTTCTACCAAAAGGATACTGATGATATAGTCCACTATAGACAATCATCCCCTCTCTAGCCTTTAACCTTAAATGGCATCCATCCATTTTAGATGTGTGCAGACTTAATTTATAAAAATTCATTTTGGTTAACTTAGAGTTCTTCAAGATTTCCTTCGGTCCCTCCATCGCCCAAAAGCCATCTATTTTCTCTGAACAGACTCTGAACAAATTTAAGTGACTTGTATATTCCTTAAGAAAAATTTGATTTATTTCACTTGAACTCTCTTTATGCAAGTGCGTTTCACCGACGGAAAGAAAGCTTCCCGCTTGGGCCGTATCATAAATCTGGCCTTGGACTTCACTCCAACTAATTTGTTTTCCTCGATTTATTAGGTTCAGAAAGAACTCATCTGCGCAAAGGCTTGTTGAAATAAATAATAAAAGAATTAATTTTTTCAAAGTAATCATTGCTGCACCTTTTGTTTCTATAAGTGTCTAATAATTGGCAATATTGGATCAAAGTAATTTATCTTTGTCGATCATGGAAAAGAAACTAATTCTATCTAAAGAGATCAATGAGAAGGGATTACAAAAATTTAAGAATGAGCGAAACTTATAAATAAAAAAAAAGAGGAGCTACAAGTAGCTCCTCCCGAATGACTCATATGATTCAATCGCCAATTGCTTGGGATTAATTAAAATCTGTAAGTCATAGAAACACGACCCATTAATGAGTCTGTTCTAAGAGTACCAGTTTCTCCAGAAGCGTTTCCAGTTCCTGATCCATCGTTACCAATTAGACCATCAACTTGAAAATCACCAAACATTAGAGAGGCACCGGTTGCAACATTTGTTGAGTTGTCATTTGATGTAACAACTTCTGTATCATCACCAACAACTTTATCAGTTGAAAGGATATTATGAGAAACAGAACCTCTTAAAGTTAACCAAGATTTAGCATCAACTTCAAGACCAAGAGTCGCTGCCAATGACGTAGAGTTATCTTTGTCATCTTCAACGAAACCTTGATTCGTCTCATCACTCATCATGTAAGCAAGTTTGTAGTTAGCTCTTGCTGTATCATTAATTTTTTGAACTTTAGCAACACCAACTGTAGTCATGTTGTACTTATAAGTTTCTTCAAATGCTTCAGCTTCATCATCAGCTGCAGCACTAACTGCCATATAATCTAAAGTAGCAACCATACCATTGAAGTTATATGCTACATTAAGATCGATGTCAGATTTACCAGTTACAGTAATGTCGTTAGCGTCATTTTCGCCATCTTCAAATCCTGCTTTATTAGTAAGTCCGTAACGTAGTCCAACTTGAAGATCTCCGTGGATAACACCAAGTCTTAAACGAACAGTGTCACCAACAGTAGTCTGATCTTTTACATCATCATCTACGTCAGTTTTTTTGTAAGCACCGTAAGTTAGTCCAGCACCCCATTGCATACCAGCGTCGCCACCGATAAAAAAGTCCCAGATGTTTCTTTCTGCAACTAAACTTCCATTAACAGCTGTTCCACCACCAGTATCACCAGTTGTAAGAACGTTGTTCCAAGCATTGTCTGCTCCACCAAAATGAAGACCATAAACAAGATTACCTTGTTGTCTTAAGAATCCACCTTCAGCCTGTGGTGCACTGTCACCGTTTGCAGCTCCAGCCGCTCCCCACTCCATAGTAACCATATCTTTGTGATTGTTTACTTGTGCGGCGTTGTAGAAAATGTTTCGGTTGTCATTAATGTATCCACTACCGTTAGCATCTTCACCAAGAGCCTGAAGACGAGCTTTTGAAGCTAAAGCAGATCCAGAAAGAACAGCTAATCCCATAGCCACTGCGATTTGTCTTTTCATGAAAACTCCTTGTTTTTTTCACTCTCAAAAAAAGTGTTTTAACAAATTTGTGATTAATATAATTTTTCGCGATTAATCTATACCGCTTAAAACAGTTACTTTTTGATTATAGTTACGATTTTGTTGGACTCTAGTTGCTTTGTCAAACATTCCGATTAAAAAAGTAGTGAATTTTTTTTCACTATCAATAATTTTTTTTTAAGTTACAATTATCTCACTGTAGCAATAGACCGCAAACAACCTCTAGCAGGACATCTTCGCTTCTCATTCAAAAAGTAAAGAGAAATATTAGAATATAAAATCAACTCTAAAAATTTGAAAAATAATTTCTGAACTCGAATCAAAAATACTTTTAGTTGTACTACTACTCCCTTTTAGGAAGGCTCTTCCATTATCACCATCGAAATTTTTCGTCATATAAGTTAAACCTGGGGAGTAGAATACATTCTTAACTTTTATGTAGTCTTTTAATGAAAATCGTTTTCCGAAATCTAAATACAAAACATTGAGGCGATCAGAAAAATCATTATCGTCCGTATTGTAATCAATGAACTCCCATCCAACCATGACTTGTGTGTAGAATGATTTTACTAATTTTCCAAAATAAAATTGAGCCCCGGCTAGATACATTGAATGGTTTGATTCAATTACTCCAACTCCACTTTCCCCTGTATCAATTTTTTCAGTTTTTCTCGTAAAAGCTGCTTTTAAATAGATTTGCTTTTGCAACAAATGAGCATAATTGAAAGCAAAGTGAGTTTGGGTATTAACGTAATCATCGTAACTAGACCAAGTTGATCCTGAAGCATACTTGAGCGTTTTCCGAGAAAACGAAGCGCCCATTGCCATAGTGTCTGCATCAACTGAGACCATATGCTTTTGAGCAAATGCACTTGAAAGTAATAGAATAATAATTATGACAAAATGTCTGACTCTTGAAGTAAAGAAATCCATCCTTGATTCCCTCTATAATATAAAGACTAAGTTATTATGCTTGCTTCTATGTTATTACTCATTTCGCTTAAAAGACAGTTTTTTTGTTCATCATCTGCCTCATTATTATTTAAAGTTTCAGATTCTCCCTTGAATTGCGCCTGAAACCTTTCTAGCTCTGCAACTAATTTACTTTCGAAATGAGTCTTTTCTTCTGTTGAAATATCTAAGTTAATAAAATTATAAAAATAAGAATATTCATCTGAGATTAATAGTAATTTATCTTGTTCAGTAATTGAAAAATATGAATTATGATTGACGAATATTTTCTCGTTATTTAATTTTTCTTTAAGACCTGGAAAAACTCTATTCATTGCCCCTTTAAAATGACGAATCTTTTTTGCAATATCCTCTTCATTAACCAATAAATCTTCATCGATAAAGAAATAACTCAACAAATAAGTATCTTTCATCAATAACATGTAATGGCCGTTTTCATAAACTGTTGATTGCGGAATAAAATAAAGAGAATCTTTTGTTAACAAATTACCAACATCATTATCAGATGTAACTTCATGCAGTAACGAAATATAGCTTTCCGCTTTAATTAGAGCTAGTGCTTCAATTAATCGCAAAGATCTTTCGTCCACTTTTATTAATTTTTCTAAAACTTTTGGATTTTCAAAGTTTATTAAATTCTGACCCTCAATGATTTTCTGGCTTTTTAACTTAATCCTGACATTACTTTGATTAATTAAATCCGTTGGAGCAACAAATTCAATTTGCTCCGGGAAATCATATTTTCGTATTTTGTTAACATCTTCTATGCTTTGATCGATCTTTTCTGAACGAATATTTTGATCAAAACTAAGATAGGCACAAGTATCCTTGATCTTAGTCTCTTTTCCTTTTAATTCAAAACTTTTGACTCTCCCACCAAAGGGATTCAACTTCGAATCTTTATAGAATACAGATGCATTTAATTTATTGGATTTTATTCCTAAACTTTCTTTCGATTCAAAATACTTTGCTTCAATTTCAGAGCAAGGATTATTTATAAAACGAGAAGCTTCTTGATTTAAATAGTCTAAATTGAAAAAGCTATTCCCTGAAATTAAAATAACTTTTGCCGTTGGATTATTAGCTTTAATTTGATTGTATAACTTTGGAATAAGAAAATGGTCTCCAAGAATTATAAAATCATAATATTCACTCTTAGCTACTTCTTCATTTTGCTTATTAGAAATATTAAGTGCTTTTTTCAAGCCGAAACCGGACATAATTTATACTCCAAAATGATAATTTCAAGAATTATACTTTAATATCTAATTTAGAACTAGTGAAAAACCTAATTGAGAAAATAAATTTATTTGATGGCCAGTTTATCACCAGGCACAATCATACGGCGGTTTAAGATGTGAGAATTAGAGCGAATTAAGGTATTTAATTTTGTCCCAGTTTTTCTCGCTACGCTCCATAGAGAGTCTCCTTTTCTGACAACATAGTATTGCGAGGGGTTAGAAATTTTCTTTCCTCGCTTGAGGGCCCTCTTAACAATTCTTTTGTATCTTCGTCTCTTGGAGTAGAATCTCCTTGGTCTTTCATATAAATCACCGTACATTCTGTGGCGAATACTGTGGCTCGAATAAAATGGAAGTTTGACAGTGGAATGAGGTGACATTTTTCGGCGAATAGGTATCTCGTTTAGTTCACCCAATAAATTTGCTGAAAGTCGAAACTTTCTAGCGACATCTTTCAGGTTTGCATAACTTTTTAACTTATAAATCATATAATTGGAGCTTTTTGTTTTTGAAGCATCCTCTATTAAAGCGAGAGTTTCTTCATCTAAGGTTTGCGGAATTCTTAACTGATAATCCTCTCCCCAAGGAGTTTCCCATCTTAATAGTTCTGGGTTTAATTCTTTTAATTCTTCAAATTTAATCCCAGTAACCTCTGAAAACTTATATAAGTCTGTTCGGGGACCTACTTTAATTGTTTCAAATTTCCAAGGATGTTTAATTTCAATATTCTCAAAACCAAAGGAAGAAAGATTATTTCCAATAATGGCAAGCGCCATAATTTTTGGAACATAATTTCTAGTTTCAGACCTTAAATATCTCCTCTTAGCGATTTTCCAAAAATTCTTTGTCCGATATCGACGGATTGCTCTTCCAACCTTCCCTTCTCCCGCATTGTAACCAGCAAGCGCTAACTCCCAACTTCCAAAAAGCTTGTGAAGGTCCTTTAAATACTTAGCCGCAGACTCAGCCGCCTTAAGTGGATCTCTCCGTTCGTCAACATGCCAATCGACTTTTAATCCATATTTTTTTCCAGTAAATTTCATGAACTGCCACGGACCCATAGCTTTAGCATGCGATTTAGCAGTATTGGTGTAGCCACTTTCAGCCATGGCCAAATAGATTATATCTCGAGGTAAACCATATTCTTTTAAAATTTTTGATGCATGAGGAGCATAATAACTTGCACGAGTAGCATATCTTGCAAAAAGATCTTTCCCACGCCCCTTAGAGAAATACTTTATCCATTTACGGACTGATGAGTTATAAACCACAGGTAAATCAAAATAATAATTTGTAAGGTTTAATTCTTCTGCTCCATATAAATAGAAAACTTTTCGATGGCCGTCTCCATACTCTTCTTCACTGTTGCTAGAGGATCCTGGAATACAATCTGAACACATGGAATTTGAATTAATTAATTTTGCAACTTTTTCATCAAGAGTTGGCTCTTTAGCTAATTCTTTCACTTGATCCACTTGATTACTTTTGTCAGAGTTTCCTGTTGAGAGACCATTTTTAAGGTCATTTTCCTTAGATTGATGAATGGTAGAGCAACCAAAGGAAATAAGAATTACTGATAATAATGTGATATATTTTGATTTCATTAAGCGCCTTTATAACAATCAACAATGATCTTTTCGTTTGTTTTTAAAAATAAATTTAAATGCACAGTCATTTTCCAACAATAAGCATTTATTGTCATTTTAAATATTTGCTACAAATGCAAATGCTATAATAAGAAGGGCGAGTATATATTTGACTGGCTAACCTAGGTATTACTTTTGAAAATAATATACTTCTCATTATATGTTTTTCTCTTTTCTTCTTCCATCTTGGCAAAAGTTATAAAACCTAATTTCGCTTTTAATTTAGAGACTCTCAAGAATTTTTACCCAGGTATTCAATTTCAAAATCAAGATAAAAAAGCCAAACTCTTAGGCATCAAAGATGGGTTTAACTATTACAAACAAGCCTTTTCTCACCAGCAATATCAGCTTGACCTATTAATTACTGTGAACCCGGCAACTAAAAAAATTCATCAATTAGAAATTCACTTCCCTTCTTATTTTTTACATGATGACCTTCTAGCTCGCTTACAAAAAAGCTATGGCAAACAGAACCAATTCAAAAATAAAGATCAGCATTCAGTTTATATCTGGAAAAATGCAAAACAACTAAGAATCATCTATGAAGCAGGATGTTCGATTACATGTTTCCCAATCTTTCTTTCAATGAAGAAAATAAATATTTAAATATGAGGGGTATTATTCTTTGCCTCTCGAGGCTTAAAATTCTCTTCTGGATAGATTACTCCGGACACCATTTGGCTGAACTCATAGACACTTTTTGTAATTTTCTTTGGAAGGCTATTGATCGAAAAATAATTTAAACCATTCATAAGAAAGCTAAATAATTCGTCAGCTTTCATAAACTTTGGTTCATCAAAATTTTCTTGAGTTAGCCGAATAAGCTCTAATTCATCCTTCAATGACTTTTCACCATCAAATGTTGTAATTTTCGATCGATCATTATCAATTAGAACAAACTCAAAGTGTGAGTGCACAGGATTAAGAACAACTAACCCCTCTTCAACCGGGACACCAAAAAAAGAAAAAATGTTATATTCAGCTGCGATAGAAGAAAGAATTCTTGCTAAAAACAAGCGAGAATTTTTTTGTGCATCTTGACTAAATTTACTAAGCACTAAGCCCACTTCCCACCTCAATCGATTAGGGGTTTTAGACCAGAAAAGTTTATCATCTAATAGATACACTTGATTCGCTCCAATTAAATGAACAGATTCAATTTCAGACTTAGCTAATTGGATCTTATTTTGATTTGAAATCCTATTGATAAATTGTGAACTACTTGAGTTAATAGTCACAAAATAGGTATCACCATCAATTCTTATCTGTGAAACTTGAGAGAAATCAAGTTTTTCAAACCCAACATCCGATAAGGATCGCTCGAAGACCTCCTCAAGATTAACCTCCGAGAATTTAAATATGACAGTAAAGTCATCTTCATACGCGTATTTATAATAAGTTAGCTGGTCTGGTTGTTGAGCCATAAACCCTCCTCATGCTCTATTATCGTCGACTCACTGAAAAATGTTTATACTAGAGTGATATGGTGAAATGATTGCCCCCTAACTAGTGAAAACCTTTTCTAAGATGTTGACATAAAACGGATACCGGCTTACAAAGACACATTAAATTACTAATTGTAGGTTGTAACTTTTGTTCAAAAACAAAGACCTGCTGTTGTGAAGGAGATTTCATGTACTCAATAGTTGAAATTAAAGGTCACCAATACCGTGTTAGTCCAGGAGACATCATTGATGTTCAAAAGACAGAAGGTGAAGTTGGATCTGAATTATCTTTTGAAAGTGTATTATTTGTTAATGATGAAGGAAATGTTTCAGTGGGACAGCCTTCGATCAATGGTGCTAAAGTTAGTGCTAAGGTGATAAAGCAAGACAGATCAAGAAAAAAGATTGTTTTCCGCCGATTAGCTGGTAAATACAGAAAGAAAAACGGTCACCGTCAACATTTTACTTCTCTCTTAATTACTGGTGTTTCTGATGGAAGTGGTAAAGACTTCAAGATCACTACTCCAAGTAAAAGAGTTGAAAAGCATTTAAACTAAAAATTAAAAGAATTAGGAGTCTATAATGGCACATAAAAAATCTGGTGGTTCCACCTCGAATGGTAGAGATTCAAATCCTAAAATGCGTGGTGTGAAGAAATACGGCGGCCAAGCTGTCATTAACGGTAACATCATTGTTCGTCAAAAAGGAACTAAGTTCTTTCCTGGTTCCGGAGTGAAAATGGGAAAAGATTTTACCATTTACGCTGTTGCTGATGGAAAAGTTCAGTTCAAAAACTATACACGAACCAAGAAAATGGTGTGTGTTATTTCAGCCTAAGCTGAATGACCAATAATTAACTGAAAATACCTATAAAATAGAAAGGCTTTAAATTTTTTTAAAGCCTTTTTTTTTATTTAAGACAAAATATAACTATATGAAATTTATAGATGAAGTAGAAATTAAAATTCGATCCGGAAATGGAGGCAATGGCTGCACTAGCTTTCGTCGTGAAAAGTTTGTCCCTATGGGAGGACCTGATGGTGGCGATGGCGGGAAAGGTGGTAGTGTACAATTCCTAACTGATCGAAATATAAACACTTTATCTAAGTTCCGTGGGAAAAAAAATTATTTTGCCCAAAATGGTGAATCAGGAACTGGAAGACAAAGATCCGGTAAAGATGGAGATGATTATATAATTAAAGTTCCTGTAGGGACCTTAATAAAAGATACAGAATCTGATCAACTATTGTGTGATTTAACCACCGAAGGCGAAAACTATACTATGCTCATAGGTGGGCGCGGGGGATTAGGTAATATAAACTTCAAATCTTCCACAAACCAAGCACCTCAATATTCTCAAGAAGGAGAAGAGGGCGAAGAACTGGATGTTAAACTTGAACTAAAGTTGCTAGCCGATATTGGCTTAATTGGACTACCCAATGCAGGTAAATCCACACTTATTTCAGCCTTATCAAACTCTCGCCCAAAAATAGCCGACTACCCTTTCACCACTCTTGAACCAAATTTGGGTGTTTGTGATGTTCAAGGAGAAAGTGTTGTTCTGGCAGATATACCTGGTTTAATTGAGGGGGCCAGTGAAGGAAAAGGCTTAGGGATAAAGTTCTTAAAGCATATTGAAAGAACATCATCTTTTGTGCATTTAATTGATATTTCAATGCTACTAGAGCCCTTTGAAGCACTTGAGCATTATGTCACGATTCGACGTGAATTAGAAAATTACGATACTGCTCTCATTCAAGACAAAAAAGAGCTTATTTGTTTAAGCAAAATTGATGCACTTTCAGATGAAGAAATCGATAAGTTTAAAAATTTTTTAGAAAAAGAGTTAGATAAAAAAGTTCTTCCCATCTCTTCAGTTTCACATAAAAATATGGAAAAATTAAAACATCTCTTAATTAAGGCAAAATCACTATGAATAATACTAACTTTACACGGCAGAAATTCAACTCAATCATCGACGAGAGTGACAAAGAAGCCCCACTAAATATTGCAATGGCTTCATCTTTCTACATGGCCAGTTTTAAATGTGAAAATATCAAAATTTTAAAGGCAAAAGAAAATGCTATTTGCGATTATAATATAATTGCCACGGCCCCAAATAATACCGCAGCAATTAATCTCTGTATGAGCCTTGAAAGTGCCTTAAAAAAGAAGAGAGTGAAAATTTACTCACTTGAAGGACTTAATGAAGGCGAATGGGTCTTATTAGACTTAGGAGATATTATTCTTCATGTTTTCAATGAAACCTCACGAGACATCTATGGATTGGATGAGCTTTGGTCTGATAACGAAAATATTTCTATTCCTGCTGAATATTACATGCCAGTAGTTGATGAAGAAGCTACATCTGATGGCTCTTTAGAGAACTATTTCTAACTAACTAATTGGCTGAAACCATTTAATTATGCTTCCCCAAATTAAAATTATCACAGTTGGAAAACTCAAAGACTCTTCCATCAAATCTCGTGAAAATAATTATCTAAAACGATTTAACCGTGATTTAGAGTTTATTGAACTTAAGAAATCGGGGAGAAATATTGAAGAAGAAAATAATCTTATATTAGAAAAGATTACAACTTTTAACTCTAATTGGAGAAAAGTATTCTTAACGGAGAAAGGAAAATTACTAGACTCAATTCAATTTGCAGATAATATTAACTCAAAGAGTCACCTAAACCATCTTTTTATTATTGGTGGGTCATATGGGTTTAATAAAAAAACCTTAGAAACAGCGGACCTTTTACTCTCTCTTTCCCCCTTAACTTTTCCCCATCAAGTCGCTAGACTAATCCTAGTTGAACAATTATACCGATCTCAAACTATTATTAATAAACATCCTTATCACCATTAGTAAGACTTATGAAAAATATTAAAACAATCTCTCAATTCAAACCTAAATGCCTCATGGTTATTTTAGATGGATTTGGAATAAGAGAGGAAAACCTCAAAAATGCAATTGCTGCTGCTAATCCTCCTACTATTAACAGCCTATTTAAAAACTACCCTAATACTTTAGTTCAAAGCGGCGGAGAATTTGTCGGACTTCCTAAAGGACTTGCAGGAAATTCTGAAGTTGGTCATCTCAATTTAGGTAGTGGCCGATCGATTAGACAGGACCTCGTACGGATTAATGAATCGATCAAAGAAGAAACTCTTCAAGAACTTCCTGAATTTAAAAAACTTCTTGAGAAAGTACGGACAAAGAACAAAATTCATTTAATGGCCCTTCTATCAGATGGAGGAGTTCACTCTCATCTAGATCATTTAAAATATATTATAAAATTAATTAACCAACACATTCCAAAAGCCGATATCTATCTTCATGGTTTTATGGATGGGAGAGATACTCCAAAGAATGAAGGTATTAATTATCTTAAGAACATTCTTGAAAGTGATCTAAATTTCACACTTGCTAGTATTCAAGGTCGCTCGATTGGTATGGATCGAGACCAACGTTGGGAGAAAATTCGAACTGCTTATGAAATGATGACAGATCAGAAAGATCAAAGTATTTCAGTCGATGTAAATCCTCTTGAATACATGCAGTCACAATATGATCAAAATATTTTCGATGAATTTATACTTCCGACTCTTTTTGAAAAAGAAGGAGTTATTAGAACGGAAGAACCAATCTTTTTTATAAACTTTCGTCCTGATCGGGCAAAGCAAATTTCATTGGCCTTTACGGATCCTAACTTTAAACACTTCTCCCGTGATTTTCTTTCACCATACTTTTTATGTATGACTCCTTATATCCAGGAGGAAATGCCGGAAGTTCCCATTTTATTTGATAAAGAGAAAATTAAACTTACACTTAGTGAATACTTATCTAAACTAGGTAAAAAGCAATTTAAAATTGCCGAAACCGAAAAGTATGCTCATGTCACCTACTTCTTTAATGGCGGAGAAGAAACTCCTTTTAAAAACGAAGAAAGAAAATTAGTTCTCTCACCAAAAGATGTAGAGACCTATGACCTCAAACCTGAAATGAGTGCATTTATTGTAACCGAAAATCTTAAAGATAAAATCCAATCAGATGAACATGACTTCTACTTAGTGAATTACGCTAATGCAGATATGGTTGGGCATACTGGTAACTTCGAAGCAGCGGTTCAAGCCATTGAAGCTCTTGATAAATGTCTTCAAGAACTCATTAAAGTCTGTACTGAAAAAGATATTCCCATTCTGTTAACTGCAGATCATGGCAATGCTGATCAAATGGTCTATGAAGATGGTAGAACCCATACGAGCCATTCCACTTCACCTGTCCCTCTTATTTTAATTCATCCTGAATTAAAAAACTGTGTTTTGGAATTAAATCAAGATATAAAAAATAGTCAACCTGCTTTGAAAGATATTGCCCCGACAGTTTTATCTATAATGGGTCTTGAAATACCGAATGAATTTACTGGTAAGCCAGTTTTTAAATAGGAAAAATCAATGAGTGATAGTAAAACAAAGAAAATAAAAAAAATAGCTGTATTAACCAGCGGAGGAGACTCTCCTGGAATGAACTGCGCTATCAGAGCTATTGTTAGAAACTCATTAAAAAATGACATCAAAATCTATGGAATTAAAAGAGGCTATTCTGGATTGATTGAAAATGAAATTTTGGAACTTAACTCCAGTTCAGTAGGAAATATTCTCCAAAAAGGAGGAACGTTTCTTCAATCATCAAGAAGTGCAAAGTTTCTAGAGAAGAAATATAGAAAAGAAGCAGTAGAGAATTTGTACGCTCGAAATATTGATGCCCTCATCGTCATCGGAGGAGATGGTTCATTTAACGGTGCTCTAGCATTAAAAAGCGAGTTTGATCTTCCTATAATTGGTATTCCTGGGACAATTGATAATGATATCCTGAATACTCAATACACGATTGGTTTCGACACTGCTGTCAACACTGCCATATCTGCTGTAGATAAAATCAGAGACACTGCCCATAGTTTTGAAAGGAACTTCTTAGTTGAAGTTATGGGAAGAAATTCTTCTGCCATCGCAATCAAAGTAGGTATTTGTACTGGGGCTGAAAATATTCTCTTGCCTAATGAAGACTTGAACCTTGAGAAAATTGCGAACGATATAAAGCGCGGAATTAGAAGAGGTAAACGGAGCTCTATTATAATAGTTGCTGAAGGAACGACACCAGGACGAAGTTATGAAATAGCACAAAAACTAGAAGAAGGATTTGAGCTTTCATCAAAAGTCTGTGTTCTGGGACATATTCAAAGAGGTGGATCCCCTACTGCCAGCGATAGATTTATCGCAACTAAAATGGGAGTTGAAGCTGTTAACTCTCTTGTTAACGAAGAATATGGAAAAGTTACTTGCTGGAATCAAAGTAAGATTGAGATGCGTGATATAGAAGAATGTGCTCAGAAGGCAGATATTAACTTAGTCACTGATAAAGATCTAGCAGAGCTTCTATCAATTTAAATTATTATCTAAATAGAAGACTTACAGATAATTTCTTCAACGATATATTCTTTCCAGTACAAGAGCTAGTATCTCCCACATAGATCAAATCTTCATCTCGAATGAATTCCAACATTTTGTTTAAATACTGCTGATCACTTATAAGCTTTCCATCAATACTAAACGTACCCGCATTGAAGCAATTCTCAATTTTCGCTAACCCTAAAATCCCACATAAATTAAGAAATAATAATAGTGTTGGAAGCTCTAATGATTTATTTTCTGCGATGGCCAACTTCTTACCCAAATTAAAATCCTCATAACCAATCACATAACGTCTCGGAGGTATTTTCAAATTATTCTTCCTACAAAAATAGATGATTTTATTTTTTAAATTCTTAATTTGCCCATGCGGTCCAATGATTTCTAATCCAGGCAGAGAGCGTGAAGAGTAACCATAAACTTGAATGGCATAAAATTTATCTTTATAAGAAATGTATGAGTATATTTGACTATTCATAAGCGACCTCCAGTTATACTGCTGTGCAACTAATGAATAATAGTAAAAATCTTAAATATTGGTTTTTTAGATCTTAAACATCAAGGGGGGAATTATTTGTCACTCGGATATAACTTAAGTTTCTTTCTTTTTTCCAAGTCTGTAATTGAAATTCAATTTTTTTTGCGGCAGCCTCAAAGGCAGTTGACCACGTGCTCTCTTTTGCGTTTGCTGTAAAGAAATCTCCTCCGCAATTCAAAATTAGATTCACTCCAACAGAATTCTGTTTTTTAGCGATTTCAAGTTTTATATTTGAATTTAAAGGTGCCTTTTCTAAGAGATGATCTACTTTTATTTTAACTTGATTTTTTTCATCTGGACTAAGAAAGATATCTTTAAAAAGTAGTTCTAAATTAGATAAAAATCTATCCTCAGGGTTTAACTTATTGGCGAATGCTCTCAATTTGCGGACCTCCTGTGCATAACATCAAACAACATGACGGTTCCGTTCGGCATCTTACCGAAGAACCTGTTTACCTATTGTATAAGATTATTCCGATTTCGTATGTGTCAATATGGTAAAAGATATAAAAGATTAGTAATGACTGACTGAAACAAACGATTTCGATCAGTTATTTATTATGGAAATAGCCCTCTTGATCTCATGGCAACTTGGATTTTATTTAGTGATGTAATCATCGCCGCTTTTTTAAAGGGAACTTTATACTTCTTTGCTTTATTTGCAGTTTCCACAAATGCTCGCTTTAAAATATCATGTAGACTCTTATTTATTTGAGTTAAATCCCAGAAGAAGTGTGACAGTCCTTGAACCCACTCAAAGTAAGAAACAATAACACCACCGGCGTTGCATAAAATATCAGGAATAATAAAAACATCCTGCTCGACGAGGTAGTCGACTGCTTCCTTAGTAATTGGACCATTCGCTCCTTCTGCAATCATTTTTGCTTTAATATTCTTCATATTCTTTTCAGTGATAACACCATCAATGGCAGCAGGTATGAGTACATCTACCTCTAACTCAAGTAATTGATCATTAGAAATTTGCTCCGCTTCGGGATATCCCTTAAGAACACCATTTTTTTCAATATAATTTAGAACTTTTGAAATAGATAATCCGTCTTTGTCGTAAATACCACCGGAGATATCTCCAAGAGCAACAATTCGAGCTCCTTGTTCATGTAAAATTTCAGCTGCAGGAATCCCCACTTTACCGAAACCATGAATAGCTATTGTGGTTTTACGATCGATCTTGTTCCCAAAATGCTCATAGGCGAAATTGATACAATTAGCGACACCACGTCCTGTGGCTTCTTCTCGCCCTAACGAACCACCTATACAAATTGGTTTTCCAGTAACCACGCCTGGCTCAGCATATCCAGTTAACTGTGAATACGTATCCATAAACCAAGCCATTGTTTGCTTATCCGTTCCGATATCTGGAGCGGGTATATCCTTATCAGGGCCAATAAATGGTCCTATCTCAATAGCATAACGTCTAGTTAAAGATTGAAGTTCTTGACGACTCAAGAGTCGAGGATCAACTTTTATCCCTCCCTTAGCTCCACCAAGAGGTAGTCCAACTAATGCACACTTGAAAGACATAAGCATGGCCAAAGCTGCGGTTTCCGATAAAGAACAATGATGATGGAATCGAATCCCACCTTTACCTGGTCCTAAGGTCATATTGTGTTGTACTCGGTAACCTTCAAAAGTCTTTACAGTTCCGTCATCTAATCTAATCGGAACTGAAATTTGTATAGCCCTTTTAGGGTATTTTAATCTCTCTAATATATTTGGATCAAGCTCCATAGTTTGGGCTGCAGATTCTAATTGGAAATAAGCATCTTTAAAAAAAGGGCTCTCAAATAAACTCATCTTTTATATCCTCACAAAAATGGTAAACGTACCCTATACTGTAATTTTGAATTCAGTACACCTGAATTCTCAAACGGTATAATTTATTTGTGTTTATTCTCCCAAAATAAATGAAAAAAAGAAATAAAAGAATATTAAAAACCGATTCGGTAGTTCAATTGTATACGATCATCTTGACTCTCCGTGGAAGTCGACATATTTCGGCGGTCATGACTCAATCTTACACTCCAGCGATCATTCAGCTTTTTATCAGCGGAGGCAAGCAATCGCTTATCATAAACATAGTAATTGACTAAAGTTCTTGTTCGTATACTTTTAAATCGTCTTCTAAGAGTTATCTCATGCCTTCCATTTGCCGCTAAGAAAACTCGTCCATCAGCAATAAATGATGACATCGTAATTAAAAATGCCCCTTGCTCCAGTCTAGGTTGAGTCCCAATTCTAAACTTTTTCCGTTTCTTCTTAGACTTTGAAGAGGAGGATAATTCAATCTCTTTTCTTGAAGCTAGCTTATTAATCTTCCCATTATTATTATGCTCAGAAAGTAAAAAAGGCTCTCGACTTGATACTTGCTCAATGGAATCAATTTCATCATCGATAGTCCAGCTTTCCCACCAGTTCTGTAATCCCTGGTTTGTAGATTGCTCCAAGTCTCTAGTAAAAAATCGTAAATAATTTCTCTCGAAATAGGTTCTTCTTTGTTGCGCGGTAGATGTTTGATAGACGGGAAGATTAGTTAATCCATGATTATTAGCGAACTCCTCCGTCCTAATCCAATCTTGGACTCTGGTCCTCATACTAACTATTTGGTTTTTATTTTTATCATGAATTTTTTCGACGTATCCCTTCTCTTCACGATAAGGAACAATGATCAACTCCTCATCAGGAAGAAAATTAGCAACTTGCCTATCTGCTTTTTCCGTTACTGGTTTATTCTTAATTTTAAGCTGGCTATAATGATTGTATATATCTTGGTCGAGGTTCTTAGTTAAAATCAATCTGCTTTCTTTGAGGTAACTTTTTCCAATAGTTAGATCATTTTTAGAATAGGTTTCTGCTGGAAAAATCCAAAATAGAGCAAAAATAATAAGCAAAAACTGTCTAAGTTTTAGACAATATGGATGCATAAATTTTGTATTAGCTCTCATACTAAGATAAATGTGCAAATCAAATGCCATCTCTCTTGGTCGCAGAATTTGCTCCTCTTACAGGACTTTAAAGGCAATCTATCTAACTCAATTCATCTCATTTTTGTTATGAATTTTTAATGCCGTTTCATATTTCATTTTTGATTCGTTATGAATTTTCATACTCACCAATGCCTTAATATTCTCAACAATTTCTTTTTGAATTTCTGTATCATCATCAATGTCGGTATGATCTAACTCTAATAATTTATTCTGAACCTCTGTACGTGAATCATCTTTAGCAACGTTAGGTGCATCCGAGAATATTGAATTATCAGTTATATAATTTAAATTTTTAGATACGTTACTGGGAATGACATCATTGCTATATCCAACAGAATCTAAAGTCACCAGCAAATCTATCTTTCTAAATCCCTCATCTAATGAATTCAGTTCATCTGCAATCTCATAAGCTGTATCAGAGCCAAAACTATGCCCAACTAATATAACTGGCTGAGTTTCTCTGGTCTGCTTAATTAACGACTTAATCTCATCTTTTTGATTCCAATTAAAAACTTTTCCATAATCGACATTATCAGATAGCTGCTCCATGCCTGAGTAAGTCCCTGAGGTTGAGCTGCTAATAAATTCAGATCCTTTGATAAAAAAGACGGCCGGTTCATTTATTTTTTTTGCTTTAGCTTTTTGATTATAGACTTTATCTAATTCGGCTTTCATTTTCTGACGAGTAACTTCTTTTGTAGCCTCATATTTTATACTATCAAACTTAGCTTTCGGCTCGGCCTTAAGATCTGCATTCGGTAAATCGGGTTTGCTTAGACTTGGCTTTGGGATTGAAATATCTGATTTAGAGCTTGCTGCTTTTTTGGCTTCAGGAGAAATATCAAGTTTATAGTCTCCACTTTTTTTGGCCGTGGATCTACTTTTTATTTTATCCGTATTACCTTGCGAAGACGCGGTTTCTTTAAGCTGTTTTGCTTTACTTTTATTCTTTAGAGAAGAAAGATTATTGTTATTTTTTAAATTAGGTGAATAGATTTGAGTCTTCATCTATTCTATTTTAAATCTTTTTACTCATCCCTACTAGCAAGCAACATTTGACCAGGGGCTTCTTGAGTTATTTAGTCGGACTAGATTGTTAAATCAGATGATTTTCTACGCCCTCTTTTAACAGGCTTCTTGGCAACTTTCTTCTTGGCCATAACCTTACTAGTACGCTTGGCTTTAGGTGCTTCTTCAGCTTTAGGAAGAGTCGTTCTCACTTTCTTCTTCTTAACTGAGTTTTTCGCTAGGTCTTTTTCTATTATTTCAAACCCGGCAGTTAACTCATCTTTATTTGTTAACAACTTCTTAAGTTCTGCTCTTTTAGTAATCATACCTTTTAGGATTTGATCTTGAAGCCTCTTTTTCAAAGTTCCTTCACCAAGGGCCATCCACTCAAGAAGAACATATTTTTCAATATTGTGAATTTTAGCCGCTTCTTTCACTTTTTGATTTAATTTCGCAATTAGTAAACATCTATGGACTTCAGATTTTGAGATTCCTAATGCCGCTTGGATTTTTCTTTCACTTGCCCCAGTTAACTTCTTATAGCCTTTAATTGAATCAGCTTGATCTATATAATGAAGTTGCTCTCGTGCTGAGTTTTCTGAGAACTGAATGGCCATTAATTCTTCTGGAGATTTATTCTCTAATATAAAACAAGGAGCTTCAACCATATCATCAATTGAAGACATTGCCCTAAATCTTCTTTCTCCACAAATTAAAACAAATTTATTTTTCTCCCGATGAAGAACAAGTGGCTGAATCAATCCATTCTCTCGAATATTTTGTGCCAATTCAGCTATCGAACTATCATTAAATTTTGTCCGAACTTGTTTACGAACTTCAATTTTACTTAGTTTAACATTAGATAATTGAGCTCCTCGAAGAAGCATTTCATCCTTCATTTGAAACATTTTTTGATCCAAATGAGAGGTAATATCTAGTTTAGTTCGATCTTTTTTGGACACACGAGGGGCAAAATTTTTCGCCATAATTCACTCCGTTGAATAATGATTATTAAATCTTTTGTTTAGTTTCTTTGATTATTTTTTTATAGGCCTAATGACTCCCATACACTTTCAAAGTCTTTTCGTCCTTCAGAACTTCGACCCATCAAATGAATTGGTTTTTTTAAGCTAATTGACTCTTGCATATCAACTAAATTCCGAATTGGTGGAGTCACATTAAAGCTTTGAGCTAGTTCGTCTAATCGATTCTGTTCAATTCTTCTTCGCTTCATCACCATAGATGGAATAATTGCAAACTCTAAGCCTGGATTTTCAGAATCCTTAATAATTTCAAAAGTATCTAAAAGTTCTTCCAAACCATCTATTGAGTAGTCCTGTGCTTGAGTTGGGATTAAAATTAAGTCTGAAGCCACGATCGACATTATCAATTCATCTCCTAGAACGGGAGGTGTATCAATACAAACATAATCAAATTCCTGAGTTATTTGCTTTAATCGATGCTTTAACAATCTTTCTTTTCTTCCAGCATTTTTTCGCACTTCCGATTCAGACAAAATAAGTAGTTTAGATAAATTTGCCATATGTCTTGATGAAGGAATGATCCACATATTGTCGTAAAAGCTTTCTTTGCCTTGAGTTGGCATTATCACTTCTTCTGACTCTATATCTCCAATTAGCCATTCAGGAACTAATGTTCGCTGAACATTCACCCCTAAAGTTGATGATAAGTTTCCTTGAGAATCTAAATCGATGGCAAGAACTTTATGTCCCTTAGATGCAAGATATGTTGAGAGTTGATAGCATTGCATGGTTTTACCAACTCCACCTTTATTATTGGCTATGGTAATAACTTTCATGAACTCCTCCTTAAGTCGTGATCACTTCTCTTATATTAAAATTCCATGGGTTTTTAATGCTATGTCCCTATAGCCAACCCTAAGAGTCAGTAAATTCTACCTTAAACTTTTCCCATACTCAAATAATAAGGCAATTTAATTTATTTCGTCTCCCTTTCATGCGTAAATTCGATTGAATTAATTCACGGCCATCTTGATAAGAAATGAAAAATGTGGTTATTTCCCCCTATGGAAAACATCTTTTATCCCAATACTGAAAAGCAGAATCATCTACCAGCAGATTCACTTCAAAATATGAGTGACTTTGAATGCTTGAAGGAAATTAAGCTGCTTAAAAATGAGCTTCAACATAAACTCGCTTTATTAGGTCATCATTATCAGAATGATGACATTATCTCCTTTGCTGACTTTACTGGTGATAGCCTCAAGCTTAGTCAACAAAGTGCGAATTTAAATAAAGAGCATATAGTATTTTGCGGCGTTCATTTTATGGCCGAAACAACGGACATTTTATGCCAGCCGGAGCAAAAGGTTTACCTTCCCGATCTGAATGCTGGTTGCACCATGGCAGATATGGCGCAAATTGATCAAGTTGAATCTGCTTGGAAAATTATAAATCAAGTTTTAGAAAATAAACAAAAAGTAATACCAATTACATACATTAACTGTACTGCTGATCTTAAAGCATTCGTTGGAAGAAATGATGGTTGTATTTGTACTAGTAGTAATGCGGAAAAAATAATTTCTTGGGCGTTTGAACAAGGACAAAAACTATTCTTCTTTCCCGATCAACACTTAGGAAGAAATACTTGTTTTGACCTTGGTATTCCACTGGATCAGATGGTGGTCTACAATCCTAATAAGACTAACGGTGGTTTAACTGAAGAGCAGATAAGAGATGCAAAGGTCTTCTTATGGGCAGGCCATTGTTCTGTTCATCAAGGTTTTAAAATAGAACAAATTGATTATTTTAGAAAACATGAGCCTGAAACTAAAATCATCGTCCATCCGGAGTGCAGTTTTGATGTTTTCAACAACGCAGACGATGCGGGATCAACTGCATATATAATAAACACAATTCAGAACGCTCCAGCAGGAAGTTCGTTCGCTGTGGGAACAGAGAACAATTTAGTTAATCGATTAGCAGATTCTTTCCCCCATTTAACCGTTAAATCCCTTTCTCCTTTTCAATGTCTCTGTACTACCATGTACAGAATTCGGCCGAAATGGCTTTTAAAGACATTGCAGGATATAAAAATTGGAAACAATCAATCACCAAACATTATCAAGGTTGATGAAGGCGTAAAAGAATTAGCTTTATTAGCAATAAATAGAATGTTAGAACTTTCGTAAATAAATAAGGAATTAATTATATGATCTATGCTGACTTTAACAGTAGTAGTTACCCCCATCCAAAAGTCTTAGAATATATGCGAGAAAGGTTAAATCAAGAGGTTTTTGCCAACCCTAATTCGATCCACTCATTAGGGCAAAAAGTATTAAAGGCCATCGAAATTTCCAGAAAGATGTGCGCTGAAATTCTAGACTGTAAACCTGGCCAAATTATTTTCAACTCAGGTGCCTCTGAAGGAATCTCGCAAGTCTTTTTCTCTGTTTTAAAAAATGCCAAAAAACCATTAACCATTCTTGGTTCGCAAATTGAGCATTCAGCAGTTGTGGAAAACCTTAGACTAGCCGATGAGGCAGGACATAATGTTTTATATATAAATACTTTAGAAAATGGACAAATCGACCTCACTCATTTTGAACAGCTGGTAAAAGAAAATGACGTGGATTTTGTCACAGTTATGGCAGCTAATAACGAAACAGGTGTTATTCAACCAATCGAGAGAGTTTCACAAGTTTGCCAAGAAAATAATATTTTGTTTTTTTCCGATACCACTCAATATATAGGTAAGCATCAGTTCTCTTTCAAAGAAAGTGGAATGGACTTTGCCGTTTTAAGTTCTCACAAAGTAGGTTCACTCATTGGAAGTGGTGCACTCTTAGTAAAAGACCCTCAAAGTTTAAACTGCTTTATTCATGGTGGTGGACAAGAAAATGGCCTTCGTGGAGGAACACAAAATTATTTAGGCATAGAGGCTTTAGGCTATGCAATGAAACTTTTTGAAGAATCGATTCCCTCTCTTGAGTCCTTAAAGCAAATGAAACTATCTTTTGAGCATAATTTAAAAAGTAAGTATGATGCCTTAAAAATAGTTGGAGAAGGAGCGCCTCGATTGGCCGGAACTAGCTTAATTGGCTTTAGTGGTCTTCATGGTCAAGTTATTCAAATCGAACTTGAATCAAGGGACATATTTGTTTCAACATCCTCCGCATGCTCCGATAATGAACCAAATACATCGAAAGTTTTAAAAGCGATGAAAGTATCAGACCAATTAGGTCGGTCAGTTACTCGTCTAAGCTTCTGTTGCTCCACTAAACAAGGAGAATTTGACCATCTCCAAAAATCACTAATAGATGTCTATAATAAGTTAAGTAAGGTAAAATATTAACTTTTATCTTTTTGGCCGGGCTTATTAAAATGAATCAATGGTTCTTACTTTTTTTCTCTTTTCTGTTCTTTGCTTGTTCAAGTAACAAAGAAGGAACTGAAGTAAAAAAAACCTACAAAATTACGCCTTATTTTAATAAAAACATTCTGAGTGAAAAAAAGATTATTTCGGGAAATCAAAATAACTCGACAGCAGTATTGTTAATTACAAACGATCTATTTAACAATTTTGAAGGTGTTGAGAAGGAATATATAAACCGACAAACTAAAAAGAAGAAAAGTTTAATCATCGGTGGAAAAGAAAAATTAAAAAAATATAAGAGATTAATTGAAAACAAATTTAAATATCCTACTGTGTTTATTGACTCTGGAAACTTCACCAACCCAAGAGTTATTCCAAGTAAAGCAGCTGCCTTTTTCAATGACCTTGATTATCAAGTAGTTGCCTTAGGTAAAAATGAATTTAAAATTAACTTTCCTTATAACCAGTACTATAAAGATCAACTGTATAAATTACTCTCCCCTGTGGATGATAAAATAACACTTTCCAATCTCACCACCCCATTTGAATCGAGAAATAACTTCAAATTTACAAATCTTTCTAAACCTAAAATTATAAAAGTGGGAAATCTAAAAATAGGAATCATTACGGTCATCCAACCAGATTTTTCCTTAGAGATTAATCCTAAAAAATTGAATGGTTTTATATTTCAGCATTTTAACCAATCCATCAAATCTCAATTAGATATATTAGCAGTTAACAAAACTAACTTTAATGTACTCATTGCTAACACAGATCTTCAATGCCCACTTATTAAAGGTCGATTTATTAAAAAGACCCAAAGCTTCGATCCAAATAAAAATTTACCCTGCGTAACTGATTCATATCTTTATAAGCAAGTATCACTTATATCCAAAGGAAATATTCACCTTATTTTAGGCAGTGGTGCAGGAGGAATGCTTCATCATAAAATAGCAGGAATTCCTTTCGTTCAGAATTCGATTGGTGGTGATTATATTTCTGCCATTCAAGTTTCATACAACGAGAAAAAATCAAAGCCTGAGTTAAAAATCTTTAAACCAATTTCGCTTAAATAAGTTTCTAAAATTGCAATTAATTACAAACTTGCAAATCGACGCAAAGGAAAACAATCTACAAATCGTAAAAGTACTAATTTATGGAAATTGAATTTTCTCTAGAAGAGCAATGTGAAGAGCTGAGACGCACATCAAGTGCGTCGCAGGCGATGAATCTGCGGCTCGACGACGAGAAAAACAATTTACATAATTAGTAATTGCGGCAGACTAGCTTTCCCCCTTCACACTGCACCTCTAAACCTTCGTGACAAAAACCAAAAGCAGAACCCTTCTGGCACAACTCTCCTTTATAATTAGGATTTTTTTGAGCTCTTAGACATGCCCTTTGATTGAGGGCTCCACAAGGAGGACTACCGCAAACTTTATTTATTTTTTCTTTGCAACTCCCCTCTAAGAGAAAACTCCAAGAGCTTTTACAGGAATAGCATTTATCTAATTTAATTTCATTGCAATCATCATCAAATTTTTGGCAATAATCACCATCCTTAAGCTTAGGTAGATTTAATAAGTACTCTGTCATATTTCCATTTAGAAGTAGCCCATTTTGGGATAAAAAATGATGAATATCTCTTTCAAGGCTAATCGAAACGACCTTTTTTTCATGCTGGAAGTTTAGTCGCACAAAATTTTCAACACTGATCACATCAATGAACCCGAATTTGGAAAACATCTTCCAATTATCTATCTTTTTTCCACGTAGAGAATCGCAATTATCAATGCCAGCATTCACTAAGCTCAAAGATAGTTTTTTTTGATCACGAAAGAGTTTCATATAGAGACAATAGTTTTGCTGATTGAATTTTTTATATTCAAAAAGCCATATTTCTCGATCATTTGGAAGATACTTATTACTCTGCTTAGAGAAGAAAGGATTAATTCTTATATGATCCACATGATTAATCTGATCAAAAAAATTATAAAGCTGTCTCGTTGGCCTTTCCTGGCAGCTTAAAAGTAGAATGAAGAATAGACCTATTATTCTCGCATACATCTAAATGCCCTCATCATCTTTCCTT
Organism: Bacteriovoracaceae bacterium; assembly: GCA_028101965.1. Lineage (GTDB taxonomy): Bacteria > Bdellovibrionota > Bacteriovoracia > Bacteriovoracales > Bacteriovoracaceae > JAOHMI01. The sequence goes on along the minus strand of JAOHMI010000019.1, from coordinate 12,694 downwards.
GTGGAATGGATTCATCATCGAGTACTTTCTTTAAATTAGCATTAGGAATTCTTCTTGCATTTTGAATAAAGTCAGATAAACGAGAAATATAGTAACTAGAAAGAGATAGATTCTCATTCGGAAAAAAAATATTTTCAGTTACTTCTGGTAAAAACCCTTGTAAGAAATAAACACCATTCCAGCTTGAGGAAGAGGTATCATAAAAATTTACTTGATCGAGAGGGATTACTTCACGGCACTCTTTGGTATAACTTTTTAAGCAGTCGATCTGCTCAATTTTGAAATTTTCGTCCTTAAAGTAAGGTAGATTTTTATCTTTATCTGCCACAAAAGGATAGTAAAAGAGTTTAGGAGAATAGGCTCGATTGAAATTAGAAGGAGGGATCGAAAAAGCGTCGACAATGTGACTTTTTGCTAATTTTTTACCAATACTTTTACAATAAGCTTTCATTTGTCGATTGCTTAAATTGACAGAAGGCATTGAGAGAGATCGCTTTGGTTGATAAAGCTCTTTTTTCCAAAAGTAAATATCTAGATTACTTACATAAAACTGATCCAACCAAATCTTTTGCTGATAGTTATCCCAGACCTTTTCATCTCCTTGATCGTTTAGAGTTAAATAACTTCCTTGTGGAAGTAAGCGCTCTCGGCAGTGATGTAGAAAAAAGAGACTTGACTCCTCGTCACCATGTACTAGTTTAAGTTCATAGCTAAATTTTTTTTGTTTTATACTTGGATGAGCAATTATCCTAGGATGTAAAAATTCGTTTTGCTGCTTTAAGAAAGTTAATCCCTTCTTTTTTGACTCAGCCTCTAGCTTGTTTAATGCACAAATGAGAAAATAAGGATTACAAGAAAAAAAAGATGCCCCAACTGAAATATCACTATTCAGTTTTCCACAGCTAAATTTTTTAATTTGCGACTTAGATGGTTTATTCCATAATTCTAAGAGTTCCAGACTGATCTTCTCAGTTATGTTTTGTTCAATTAAACCTTCTTCCTTGCAAGAAAAGACAAATAGTATAAGAAATAAAAGGCTTAATTTGCTATAATGGTAGTTGAAAATTCTCATCTTTTCAGAAGGATACCCTATATGAAATGGTTTCAGGAAGTAAATAATATCACGACTTCAAATGAACAGATATTATCATTTGAAGATTATATGAACATATTCGAAGAACACTCTCCACGTGAGCTTAGGACTAATAGTTTGTATCTCATCGATATGTTTAATTATTATGGAAAAAATGATAAGGGTAATTTTACTTTTTTTGAAAAAGAGCACCCTGATAGCAATCCTGTTTACGGCCAGAAAGAAGCGCAAAATGATATTTACCAATATCTAGTAAATTTCTCAGAAGAGGGCTTTAACAATAAATTTATTTTACTGGTAGGCCCAAATGGCTCATCGAAATCTTCCATTATAAAAAAACTAGTCAAATGCGCTGAAGAGTACAGTGTCAAAGATGAGGGAGCTTTGTTTACCTTTTCTTGGATCTTTCCTATTGATAATTACATTAAAGGATCAGTAGGACTATCAGGAGAAGGACATAACTCCTCCCATAACCTTGAAACTTATGCCTATTTAGATGACCAAGAGATTTCTGCTATTCTCAACTCAGACTTGAAAGATCATCCCCTTATGCTCGTTCCAGTAGAGCCACGAAGAAATTTGATTGAAAAATTAATGGAGGATCAGCCTCAGAGACTTGAGCAAGTGAGGAAAACTTATCTTTATAATGGGGATTTATCTAAGAGAAATAAGCAAATTTTTGATGCTCTCCTAAAAAACTATCAAGGGGATTACAAAAAAGTTTTAAAGCATATTCGGGTTGAAAGATATTATATTGATAAAAGACATTCAAATTCGGCGGCGACGATCGAACCACAAATGCATGTGGATGCTTCTTTACAACAAGTGACCATGGATCGTAGGTTGGCTAATTTGCCTCCTTCGCTTCAATCTCTAAATCTATTTAACCTCCATGGTGAAATTATTTATGCTAACCGTGGGATATTAGAATTCTCCGATTTATTAAAGCGACCTCTTGATTCTTTTAAATATTTATTAACTACCATGGAAACCAAACACATTAATTTAAAAGGTATCATTACAGAATTAGATATTTTCTTTGCGGGGACAACGAATGAAATTCATTTTTCCGCCTTTAAACAACACCCTGACTTTAATTCATTCAAAGGAAGATTTAACTTTATTCGAGTTCCTTACCTAACGGATATTGAAGATGAAATGAAAATTTACTCTAAGCAAATTAATAACCTTAAGAGTAAAATTCACTTTGAACCTCATGCCCTTTTTGCTCTTTGCGCCTGGTCTGTTATGACGAGGCTCCGTCACCCACAACCAAAAAACTACAAAAATAAAAAACTAGGTGAGCTTGCAGTTCGATTAAATCCATTGGAAAAAGCTTTGTTTATTTCAGAAGGTGCAATCCCAGAAGCCTTTCTATCTGAAGAAATGAAAGAACTTAAAATGGGTAAAGAGACTTTATTTGATGAATTTAAGTATGATTCAATGTATGAAGGTAAGTTTGGAATATCCCCTAGAGAAGTTAAGTCGATAATTTATGATCTTACTAGTAAGAATGACCGCGTAACTTTTCTAAATGTTTTAGACTATTTAAATGAGATATCTGAAAAGAAAAATGAATATGACTTTTTAAATATTGGGGCTCAGGGAGATTTTCATAACTGCAAAAAATTCATTTTCTACATTGAAACCTATTTGCTCAATTCTTTTGACACTGAAGTTCGAGAGTCTCTCGGATTAGTCGATAACCGAAGCTACGAAGACTACTTGGAGAAATATATCATTCATATTAAAAGTCTTCTTAAAAATGAGAAACTAAAAAACACAGTAACTGGAAAGTTCGAAGATCCTGATTCTTATTTCATCAAAGAAGTGGAAAACAATTTGAATATTAAAGACAGCCCTGAGGTATTTCGCTCTCATTTGATTTCCAAACTAGGTGCTTTTAGCTTAGATAATCCTGGAGATAAAATCGTCTATACAGATGTATTTAGCGACTTAGTCAAAAAACTAAAAGAAACTTATCGTAATGAACAGAAGAAAATTATCAATAAGGTCGCAGAAAATATTCGATTTTATGTTAATGAAATCACTGGAGATAATGATAAGCAACACAGTAATATATTATTAAAAGACCAGGATCGAAAACAAATTCAAGAAATACTAGTCAATGTTAAGGATCGCTTTGGGTATTCGGAAAGAAGTGCAATTGAACTCCTCAACACTCTCATTAAAAAGCGATACGATAAGAAGAGTTAATTATTCATTGACACTAGAAGCATTCAATTATCTTTGATAAACAGTAGTATGGCGATTCTTGAAAAAAAATTTACCTCCACGGAATATTTCATAAAATATCGTGTTGAACCATCACAAAACAATTTAAGGTTGGATCAGTACTTACAAAATCATTTTCAATCATTTTCTCGTCAGCAGATTAAAAAGAAAATTGTTAGTGGGCAAATAAAAATAATTGGTCGCCCGTTTCCTCATCGTCCATCCACTAAAGTGAAAGAATATGAAGAAGTTGAAATAACGACAAAATCTTCTGATTTAATTGATGAAAAATTCTTCGGAGAGGAAATAAAACTCTACTCCCCTAATACCCTTTTTGAAAATGATAAATTTATTGTTATTAATAAGCCACCATTCATGTCAACTCATCCCACGGGAGCTCATTTATTTTTTTGCGCCACTGTATTTCTGGAAGAGCAATTGGGACATAAAGTTTACTCTATCCATAGGTTAGATCGAGAAACTTCTGGGGCCATGATTTTAGGGAAAAAGCCCAAGGTTACCAGCCATTACACCGAAATGTTCGAAGAGCGTAAGGTGCAAAAAGTTTACCTTTTAATCACCCATAAAAATACTGATCTTAACTTTCCAATAATTGCAAAAGAGAGATTGGGAGATAAAACGGACTTTATACCTCGAAACTTTCACCATTGTTATCCAGAAGAGAGTAATGAAGGGAAAAGTGCAGAAACCCACTTTCACCTGGTAAAAGAGTATCCAGAATTTAATATAATTTTGGCTTTTCCTAAAACAGGTCGCCAACATCAGATTCGTGCTCATGCCTATCATTATGGAATCTATCTCTTAGGAGACAAACTTTATAATACAGACCCTATGATTTTTTCTCGGTTCAAAGATGGAGAATCTCTCGACACTGACAAAGAAAATTTAATAATAAATCGCCAAGCACTTCATGCTTATTACTTAAAGTTTCCTAATGAAAATTCTTATACAGCACCAATTTTTTCGGACCTAGAAGAATTTTTAGAAAGTAAGAATATAGATGTAGTGAAATTAAATGAAGAATTACAGGGCTACTTAAAGAATATTTTTTAAATAATTGGCCACACCTTTTATCTCTTTATTTTTTGCGCCATTTAGTATTACTTGAGGAAGGTGCTTAAACTCATTAATACGTTCATGAATATTACTAACGCCAACGGTCTGCTTAAGATGACGAAATACTGGCTCATCATTGAGACTATCACCGAAAAAAATAATTGAATTTAAATTAACTTTTTCTTGTTCACAGAATTTTTTTATGGCCTTGAACTTATCAAAAGTTCCTATTTGAAAATTTACATGAACATTTGAAGTGGAATAACTAAACTTTAACTTTTTAAGTTCTGCAAAAAAGTCACTATGAATATATTTTTTATTTTCAATCAGATCAATAGATAAATCACAAGACCGAAAGACTGAATCATCAGAAAGTTTTATCCCTGGAAATTTTTTTAACAATTTCTTTAAATTAACTTTTTGCAAATCTTTTTGTTTCTTCGTTTGAAGCTCATAAGTTTTAAATACTTTTCGCCCATCTTTGCGAAAGATTTTTTTGATAATCACACCCCCATTTTCCACAATGATTTTATCTAAAGGAAAATGAGTTAACAAAAACAAACCCCAAGCATGCCCGCGGCCAGTGGTGATGACTAATTCGCGATTATTCAGATGGATAAAGTTTATGAGATTTATGAGCTTTGATGAGACCATACCTTTTTCGGTAAGGGTCCCATCAAAGTCTGAAAATATATATTTGCCTATTCGATTAATAAGGTGATTCCTGCCACAATCGAAGTGTAGCTATTGGATAATCCAATGTTTGCTTCAACGTTCATCATTAACGTTGATTTCGTTTCATAGAAACTAGTAATCCCCATGGCCAGAGCAGAGGTGGTTTCATATGTATCATTATCATCATTTAGGTCTAAAGAAACTGGAAGAGCAACAAAAGGAAACCCTTCTTTACCCCAAAAGCTAAAACCTTTTGAGAGAGTTGGAGCAACCCCCAAGCGATAGTGTCTTTCTTCAAACTCATCGGCCGTCTCAATAAAGCTTTTTATGGAAACTCTTGGCTGGGAGGCATAATCTTCAAAAAGCATATAATCAGTCCCTGCGAATAATCGGTTAGCCCTTTCCCCCTCAGAGACACCTATTCCGGCATCATAACTGAGTACTTTGCTTGCTTTATAGTTATATCGAGCGTTCAGCCCAAGTCCTTCTCCATTATTCATATATGAGGAAAACTCAGTGTTAACCGCGTGTTTGCGCTCTGACATGGGATGTGTGGAAATTCCAATGACATTGGCCTTGACACTCAGTGTAGTAAACAGCAGAAATACGATTAGTATTATAATATTCTTCATGAAACCTCTCCTTGCTTCCTTGCTCGTTCCTAGCGTGATTATTGCTACTTATGATATAGGGTTCCATATAAATCCTGCTTTTTCAACACTTTCCGATTGACACTGATTGGGGAAATATTTATAAATATCTGTCTATCTAAAGTTGTGGTGATCGTAGTTCAGTTGGTAGAGCGACAGATTGTGATTCTGTTTGTCGTGGGTTCGAGTCCCATCGGTCACCCCATTTTTTTTATTACATTTTGATGCAAAAAAAGACTCTACACACTTCATGGTGGAACACACCGCACTCATCCTTTAAGAACGACTCTACACACTTCATGGTGGAACACACCGCACTCATCCTTTAAGAACAAGCATATAGCACCTTCAACCGATAATTATAAAAGCTACTGTATCCGTATGCCCGCCTCTGGACTTGCTTACAGACTGTATTAAACCCCTCGGTTCTAGCATTTGTGAGTCTTGTTTTAAAGTAATTTAATATTTCTTCACTCCATTTCATCAGCGTTTTTCTCAAACTTTTAAGCTCATCAATCGTCGTTAGTGCGAGATGATCTGTTAAGTTGATTAAGGATCTCTTGGCTTTTTTATAACTACGGCAGCGATAAAGACGATGAACCGCTTCTTTTATCCAGTAAATCTCATTAAGTTGTGGATAGTTTTCAAGCTCCCTCCAAAATTCTTTCTTCTTCCAGTATTCCATTTTTGTTGAATCCATTAGAAGAATTTTTCTCAGCTTTAATTTTTTATTTTTAAAAATTTTATTTCGGTAAATATCAAGAATGCGATTAGGAAGGCGTATCACGTGGAATTTATCAGCTACGATTTTAGCATTTGGAAAAAAGCTTTGAGCAAAACTTCGATAAGTTGGTGATAAATCCATCGTAATATTTTGAACATTTTCTCTTCCTGGAATATAACTTAAAACCTGTTTTAAAGTAAGTGAGTCTCGGCAGGGAGCTAATTCTCGAACTCTTTTTGAGTTATGATCAACTACTACAGAGACAAATTCACGTCTTCCATATTTTTTATTTTTACAAAAACTATGCTCGTCAATTCCAATATTTTTAGGCCAGGGATCATTTTTTCTTTTTCTCCATTCAAGGTCCAGTTGTTTGTAATGCCTTTGGTAAATAGTTTTGTTTCCAAGATTTAAGTGCTTTCTTGCGGACTTCATATTAGCGAAGTTGTGGCAGATATAGAGCAGGTGGCGCTGCAGACGCTCAGTAATTCGAGCATACTTGCTTATTCCGTCCACATTTTCAGTAATAACTTTTTTGCAACCTGAGCACCTAAATCTCTTTTTAGTAATAATTAAAACTTTTTGTTTTATAGCATGAGGAGCATCTTTTATTTTAACTACTCTTCGATCATGAACAGTAAAGCATTCAAGCCCACAGTGATGACACCAAAGACTTTTAGAAGTTGTTTTGCACTGATAAAGAGTTAAATTAGATTTATACTTAAAATCAATTAATTCTAGTTTTGGAAGTAGTAAGAATTTAGTAAGATTAGTTTCAGACATAGAATTTCTCCTTTTAAAATTAAGCGTCGTAACTCAATTATAACTGGTTGAATTTCTATGTCTGACTTAAATAATCTTGATGCGGGGAGTACACCTTAAAGTGTGAAGAGAGCAAAAAAAGACACCATCCGAAGGATGGTTTTTTTGTGTCTAAATTTAATAAAAATCTGTGCAGATATTGGGACTCGAACCGAATGAGCGCGCGATAGCGAAGAGCAAATCTGGAAGATTTGCGGAAGCGAATGAGGCGGCTTTTACTCTTTGAGCGTGAGGCGAAAAGAGAAAAAGGAGTCCCATCAGTCACCCCATTTTCTTCATTTTAGCTGCTTTCTTAGAATAAATAAAAATTCTTCTTTGCAAGTTTCTACCCAAGGGTAGTGGCCACAATTTTTAAACTCGAATATTTCTGCAGAAGGATGGTATTTCCTAACAAGCCCAAAAATAGATTTTGAAGGGACAGGGTCGTAATCACCATGCATACAGGTCACATGTACATTTATTTGGCTTAACATGTTCTCGTACTCGCCTATAGATTTCAGCTTATCCATATCAACCATGGTTTCATATAGGGCCTCAAAGTCATAGAACATTGGCAAAAGCTCGGCAACCGAACCCTTATTATGCTGATAAAAATGACTGACTTTGTTTATATAATCATTGGCGAATTCTTGTTTTTTTTGTGAGTCGGTCTCTTTCTCAACAATATCCCATAATCCATCATAGTATTCCTTTTGGTCTCCAAAACGCTCATCTAAATTTTTGAAAAACTCCCGCTCTTGTTTGCCATTCAAAGGTCCAGTCCCTACAAGAATTAACTTTTGAATTTTTTCGCTGTATCTTCCTGCAAACAAAACTCCCAACATCGCACCCCATGAATGCCCAACAAGTATTGGCTTAGCTTCCGTTGATACATAGTCAATTATTTTTTCTAAGTCGAAAACATGATCTTCAATTTTAATATGATTAGAGTTCTGTCTTGAACCTCTTTGGTTGTAATAAAAAATATTGCTGTTTACAGAGAGTAAATGACAGAGCTTTTCAATATAGCCATAGACCCCTGGACCTCCATGCAAGAAAACGATAGGAGCTCCTTCTCCCTTTATATTGTGAACCTCCAAGCCATTGACTATGTTTGTTTCAATCATTTCACTTCCAATATTTTCTGACAGACTAAAAACTTACCAAGTAAAATCATAGAGCTGACCTCTCCTCTTTTTGTGGTTTTTTCAATAAAAGAAAATTTATCTGACTATATAGTAAACGATTAGTGCCGCTACTACATTAGCTAGTCATGAAAAAATCTGACCGGGGGGGGGTAAAGATACGGCTTTCAATGCTCGTTCGACTGAAGCCAGTGACCCCCTAACTTCTTTAGTAACTGACCGTAGTGACAGAAAAAAAGGTGGCGTAAAATCAATGAAGATAAAAAAGTTAGCACAATACCTATTTTCTCAATAATTCAGACTTTATACTGAAGAGACCCATGTAAAAACAATAGTAATTATAAAGTGCTATTGTTCGATTCAAATTTTAAGAATAGGTTCCCGCATGACAAGCTTAACGACATACAACAGGACAATTATGAAAAACATGATGACTTTAATGACTTTACTTTTTTCTCTTTCTTCTTTTGCTCAGACTCCTCCAACACTGCAGCCTGGCTGTTATGAATCGGAATATAAAGAGGTAATGGAAATTCAAGATACGGGTGACGTTGAAACAATACAAGCTATATCAGATGCAGGTATCAATGATTATTTATATAGTCCTGAAGATAAATATTTCTTTGATCTTGGGGTTGGTCTAATCTTTAAAATTACTGTACTTGAAGGTGGTAAATCATTCACCTACCAAGTGAGCGATGAAACCCCTGAAACTTACACCTTTAAAAGTGAAGGGTCTTGTAAGGAATAATTTTATTCTTGAACTGGGGAAATTAAATATATCTGATTTCCCCCAAAGCCATTTTTCATTTCATCTAAGGTAGTAAATATAATTGGACCCACATCTGCAAATTTAGAGATGTAGACTCCATTTGAAATATAAACTGCAGCATGAGTGAAGTCTTCATACGAATTTGCTAAAATGATCGTATCTCCAATTTTAAATTCACGATCACTATTAATAAATGCATTTATATTATCTGAAATTAAAGTAATATTCCATTTTTCATAATCGAAGTTATCTTTTTCATATTCCACTCCATTTAAATGATGAGCAAATGCATTACAATCATAGCTCTTCTTTTTAGGTAGCCCTTTAAAATAATCGATCAAATTTGAATTAATTGGTTCTGGAAGATTAACATAATTCTCACTTTGAATATCACTTTCCAAGAAAGCAAAGTTTACTTTTTCAAATGAATTTTTTTTATCATTTTTTCCTAATTTTTTTAATTCATGAATTTTGTATTCTTTTTCATTGGTAGCTAGCAAGGTGTAAAAATACATCATTTTACGAGCTTTCTTCCGAAATTCGTATTCCGAAGTTATACAGCAAGTTGGAGTCGTTATAAATAAGCTATCCTGTGAAAAAGAAATATCCACTTTAAAAAGAAATATGAGAATTACTGAGAAAAAAATTTTCAAATTCCACTTCCGGGTATTAGATGCTTGTAATATATCTTAACGATATAAAATTTAAAATAAATGCTCTATGTAATTAATATTTTGAAATAGTAACTATATATACAAATTATTAAATTTTTATAAACTAAAGGGCGAGAAAGTTTTATTAGTATTAAATTTTAATAAGTTAAGATGGTTGAACAAACATTGCCATATCGAAAAAGACATCTTTTTTACTCTAAGTTTACAAAAACAAAGCTAACATTATGCTGTGCAATCTCGTTAAAATAATCCTCCTAAAGATAGAAACTCTACTTTAAGTATTGAATGCTTTTATACATTGAAACGTAGAAAATAATTTTATTGATATTATTCTGTTGGAATTTGATTTGCTGGTTTTTGAGGCGAAATTATACTTCCACTCGGAGAGAGTGTATTGCGATTAGTACTATTAGAGATAGCTTGAGCGTAATCAGCTCGAAACTCATCATGCATTTGTCCATAGCCAGCCCAATTAAGTTTACCATTTAACACCCCTGATTTATAATGAGGGACAACGTGATCCACTTTGATAATAACTCCTCCTCCTTTTTTCTTAAACGGTTTAGCATACAAGAACCTTGGAATAGGGTTTATAAGTTCACCTTTAACTCTTTCTTCCATTTTAACATGTGAACCAACTCGAATATCCATGATAGTATCCACCAAACTTCCATCTTTCCATTTTGCATTCATTCCAGGGTAGAGTAAGACCTCCCCTGTTTTCATATCCCATGATGCTACCAGGTAAGTTCCAGGAGCAAATTGATCTGTATTCTTAGTTGTCCAATGTGCATATTCTAGATCAGTGAAATAAAAAGTACCTTTCGGTGTCTCTATATTTCGAGGAGGTCCAACATCTGCTTTTCCCAGTCCAAATTTATTAAGAAGTTTATTTAGTTTTGATTTTTGATGTAAAGAAAAGATACATTTTTTAAGTAATTTTTCATCTGCATAAATCGACCCATTTGCAATAAGCAAAATAAATACTAACCAAAAATTAAAAATTCTATACACACTAGACATCAATAACTTATCGGTAAATTACCAATATTACTAAAAAAAAACTTTTTACTCCATTAGTAAAGTTGTAGTTTTTCATAAATTTCAATTAATCGACCAAGTTAATAAGATTTAAAAAGAGAATAACCTTTTACTCATATTTTATTAAAATAATCTAAACCAAGGAGGATGCATGAACCTTGATAAGGTATATGTTATGAGATTTTCAAAAGCTTGCCCACTTAATATTGCTAAGGCAGAAAAGTAAGGAAAGACAAAAAAAGAAGTGAATTTAAAATAATAGAACGCCTGCTCTAAGCATCTACTCTCTTAAGCAATATCCAGTTCAATTCGGATGAAGTAAGTTGCAAAAAGATTTAACAATGCCATTATTCATAGACACTTCTTTGGCAAAATATACTATTTCGTAGGATGGTCTTTGAAGCTTTCGTTTTTCACTAATATTATTTAACTTAGTGTTTTTAATCATGAAATCTGGTAAAAGACCGTAACCATAGCCGGTTTCAACTAAATCTAAAATTGTGCTCCAACTTTCAACTTGAATTTCACTATCAAAAATAATTTTACGATTCTTAACTAGAGATTTTCTGAAGAGAATTGTTTCTGGTCGATCCTCTGTCATTATTAATCTATCTTGAGAAGAGCTATTACCCACAAGTATAAATCGCCCCTTAGAAATCGTTTTGATATAAAATTGATCAACACTTTCATTATTTATAGTAATCCCAACATCAATTTCACCTTTTTGTAACATCCCTACTTGATCATTAGTTTTTCCAACCTTGATATTTACCTCTACACCGGGAAAAGCTTTTGAGAATTTCTTTAATGCTGAAGACAAGACATAAGAAACGAGAGAATTAGATATCCCAATTGTCAGCTCACCTATTTCATGGTTTTTAATCTTATAAACTTCAGTCTTATAATTCTTAATTGATTGAAATAATGGTAATGCCGCTTTTAATAAAGCCTTTCCATCTTTAGTTATATTTACGGAATTTCGCTGATGATTTAATAAATCAAGCTCGAGTTCATTTTCTAATTTTTTAATTCCCTGGCTTACGGCCGGCTGTGAAACAAAATTTAATTTTGCAGCTTTTTGGATGCTGCATTCATTCACAGTATCTATAAAGTATTTTAAATAAGTTAAATTCATAATAACCTTTAGTTATTTGAAAATAACTTATTATAATTTTACATTAATACGGTCAAGGCTTATATATTCAATAACTGACGAGGCCAGAATGTATAACTTTTTAGCAAAACTTCTTTTTCTAACTATCCTGATTTCAACAAGCACATACTCAATACCAGGTCACTCACTATGCGAAAGTGATGACCAATCCCCCTGCTGTGATCAAACACCTCTTAAATGGTGCTTAAAGACGCATCATTTGGTATTTAAAATTTTGACTGAATCTCAATGGGAAGAATTTAAATCAAATGGAAAATTTTACGGATCTCCTCATGACATGCGAGATGGGTTTATCCATTTATCAACTGGAAGTCAGCTAGGTAGAGTTTTAAACAAATATTTTGAAAATACCCCTGTGTATATATCTGGCCATGATCCAAAAGATTTTTATCCTCATTTGAAGTGGGAGAAAGGTTACCCTCATTTATATAACGGTCCTCTCACAATTGAATTTACATTAGGTCCAAAGTTTTATTTTGAAGAAAAATAGGTTTTTATATAATAATAACTTCAATCACATAAAAAAATTATATTTTCTTCAATCTCTTCTTTCTTCTTATTGGTACATATATACATCAACTTAATAAAACCATTTTCGTCAAACAGCTCATGAGAGGTTTCATTAAGAATAAC
>JAOHMI010000189.1 GCA_028101965.1 Bacteriovoracaceae bacterium | reverse complement strand
TAGGTTGTGTAAAGAATACAAATTATAAACATGATTAATCGACAAAAAGGCAAACATAAGAATGTCTTATCTTAATGATTTCGAAGGATTATTTGTCATAATTAAGCCAATTTTTTATCTTTTATAAGACTTTGAATCTTAACTAGAGAAAAGAGGGGGAGAGATGAAAAGACGAGATTTAGTAAGGAATACAATATTGAGTGTGGCGGCATTATCAGTGGGTGGGAAGCTTCAAGCGGCCGAACAATGTCAATTAACAGCAGAGCAAACTGAAGGGCCTTTTTACCCAGAGAGGGGGCAGGACGATACTAATACTGACTTAACTCAAGTGGAAGGTCGTCGGCAGAAAGCAAAAGGAAAGGTGGTGATCCTCAATGGAGTTGTTCGAGATGAGAAATGCCGTTTAGTTGGAGGGGCCCTCGTTGAAATTTGGCAAGCCGCTTCTACTGGAAAGTATAACCATTCTCGTGATCCAAATCCTGCTCCCTTGGATCCGAATTTTCAATACTGGGGAAGAGCAATCACAAATAAAAAAGGTGAGTTTTCTTTTAAAACGATTAAACCAGGAGCTTACCCTGCAACCAGTACTTGGGTTAGACCACCTCATATCCATGTAAAAGTTCATTTAAGAGGTTACGAAGAGTTAACCACACAATTATATTTTAAGGATGAAGTAGAGCTTAATGAAAGGGATAGAATTTTAAAATCACTGACTCAAACAGAGCGGGATAACGTAATCGTGGATTTTAAACTCAAGAATAACAAGCCGCCAGAAGGGGATTGTACTCTATTTATAAAAGGCTATTAGAATAAATATTTAAAATCAGGATCTAGGTGCAAAAGCCAATTTTTAGCAGATTCATCTAGATCTTGAGTTACACTTCTAATGAACTTTTTTAATTGCTTGGTTTTTATAATTTTCTTTTGATTTTTATCTTTTAAGTAATAAGAGAGAATCTTTTTTAACTCATAAGTATGATTCTTTATGGAGCTTAAGAAGCTTTGTCGCCTTTGATATTGAGGATTATTCAAGGACAATAATACTAGAGTTTGTAAAGTGAGATCATGAGTAGAGAAATAAAATAGTGTATCAAACTCAATGTCTTTAATATCTATTCCGCTCGCTAACTTGTAGAGATTGGTTAACTTATTGTTAATATCTTCGTTGCAATAATTTGCAGCAACTTTAACTTCTTCTCTATTTTCATTTTTATCTTGATGCGGGAAAAAGCTTACATTGCCTATACCAAGATTATTAAATTTTTCGAATCCCACACCTGAGTACTTACCAAGTATTCGTGTATAACCACCACAATTAAATTGAAGAAAACTATAGGTAGAATAAAACTCACTATTTAAACATGACAAACGCTCGATTGCCATTGAAGCAGATTCATTTCCAATGAGAGGGGCGGGAGCGCAAAAACTTCCCGTTGTTTCTTTTGAATCTATTAATCCACCGCCATAAGGATCTGTGGTTTCCCAGCTTTTATCGATTACATAGCCAATATGCTTAATCGGATTAATAGGTAAAGTTAGGTGACTAAATGTCGGCTTGTTATTTTTAATTAAGTTTAAAATGTTTAGACTACATAGTTTTATTCTATACGTATGTTTATAAATTGAATTTTTAAATAGACTTGCTATTGCAGCTGTATCGGAAATAATTCCATCAGTAACCCCTAAAACATTAGTGGGCCCATCCATAAGGCGGTAACCAGCTTTTTTGAGTAATGCCTTATCTTTTCGGGTTGCTCCTTGAATAAGGTAAATCCCAGATTCTCCAATTCGACTCATTCTTTGTGTGGTTTCGCTTGAAGTAAAAGGAAATTTAACTAGGTTAAAAATTAACCGGTAAGGATATTTTGCTATTTGCTTAAGGTTTGGTTTTTTTCCAGGAGAAGATGTCCAGTTTCTTAAAAAAATTTTATAAGCTTTTTTGCTTTTAAAAACAGAGTTAGCAAACTGAAAAGTATTCTCTGTGGCATAAGACCTGCTTACTAAAAGTATAAATATTATCAATAGGGCATTGGTTGTTAGTTTGATCATAGTTTTATCTTTACTTGTATCAACCTTCTTCTTTTTTTCAAGGTACCATTGCTGGTTTGAACCTTTTTCCTGAGTGTAAATATCTGTAAATACGAGGTGGCGTGAAAAAATAGATAGACGGGCTTGCAATAAAGTGAGTACTCACTTACTATAAGTGAACGCTTACTAACCTTTGGGAGATTATTTTGGTTCGATTATCCAGTGACGAGAGAAAAAATGAAATCATTTTAGCAGCATTACCGGTTTTTGCTGAGAAAGGACTACACGCAACCACAACAAAGGAAATTGCTCGAAAAGCAAATGTCTCGGAAGCACTTTTATATAAGCACTTTAAAAGTAAGGATGAGATTTATTCTCAAATAAGAGACTTCTGTTGCACAGGGGCCCATGAAGTTGCTCTTAATATACTTGAATTACCAAA
>JAOHMI010000188.1 GCA_028101965.1 Bacteriovoracaceae bacterium | reverse complement strand
AAAGGAATGAGGTTAATATTAAAGTTTGATTCTGTATAAATAGTCTCAGAGTTTTTTTGCAAATTATTAAATCGAACCCTCATGAGTATTTCTCCCCACTGAGTCTGTCCTTCTACACCCATACCTAAGATTGAATTTTCATCGTTGGATTGATAATCATAATCTTCTTTTTCAAATGCATACTGCAAGCTATCAGTACCAGTAACGACCTTGAGTGTATTATTAAATTCTAATTCGCGCTTCTCTATGCTTTTATTCTCTACTTCACTTTCAATTTTAGTGGCAATCTTTCGCTCTTTTTTTACAATTTTTAATTTACGAACCTCTGACTTTAATATCCCTTCATGGTGGACCGCAATTACTTTCCAATGATAATCCCCTTCCGGCAACGAAAGGTTTACCTTTGGAGAGTACAAATCAAGTGAGTACATGGCCTTATTACGGCTTAACTTGGATGGAGTGTCTGCAATTAAAAGACGATAGAATCTAATATTTGGAATCTTTTTAAAGTGAAAAAAAATTTTAATGGTTTTACTTTCCTCCGGTATTGCATACTGGTGGCGATCAAAAGGAGAATAAATTCTAAACCTTTTAGGATACTTATACTTACCCTTAAGCAAGATTAATCGAGGATCAGAGAACTCACTTTCTTTATCTTCAATAAAGTACTTAAAGCGAAAATAAAATTTTCCCTTCTTATGGTACTTCCAAATAAAAGTTTCGGTGGCCGTTATTTCTTTTTGGAGAAGCTCTTGTTTATCGTCTAATATTTCAATTTCATATTTTGTGGCGTTCTTAATTTGTTCCCAACTAATTTCATAAAAAATATCTTTCGCATTTAATTGCAAACTCATTGAAATGAAAAGAATGATGAAACCATAAATGTTTAAATTCACACATAGCTGATCGAAAGGATTGGTTTTCAAATAAAACTTTTAAATAAATAAATAAAATTAGGAAAAATCTTCTTTGCTCAATTCTTGACCTAATCAATTCATCCTTTCTAAACCAATCAAGTTGTGCTCTAATGAGTGCATGTACGGAGAACAAGAAACATTTTTTGGTTGCCCTCATTGTGGAGAAAAGATCTCCATGGTACTTGAGGTACATTACTCCAATCAGGAATACATAGAAGATTGCCAAGTTTGCTGCTCGCCCATTCTCATTTCCTATGAAACTGATGGTGAGAATGTCATCTTGAATAAGGTAGATCAAGCTTAGCCTTTCTTATCACTATCCTATATACCTACCAATTATTTGACATACCAAACAATTAACTATAAAATCTGTTTTATTATTTGGAGTTCATATCAAACTCCTTGTGAGGTAATTTCACTCACAAATTGTCTAATAAAATTAATGCCTGCTCTTAGATTCATGCGCCCTAAGAGCGGCAATTTTAATTTGATCGAATGAGATTAAAGAAAGCTTTAAAGCCTAAAAGAATTAAACTTAGTGTTACTACTTGCATAGGCACAGTTGAAATATTTGATTGGATTAAGGAAAACCCCAACCCAATGTTGGCAGAGAAAACCACAGAACATCCTCCTGCAATTGCAAAAATATTATTAGAAGGAGCACTCTTGGAAAGTATAGAGTAAGGCAGTAAAAGAAAACCTAAGGAGTAGATTAGCCCTAGCTTAAATAAAGAAGTCACCACAACAGTAGTAATGAAAAGGTCTCTTAGGATGTGCTTCTGCTTAAATCCCAAAAATGTATGATTGACTGTAGAGCGATGGAAACTCTTTCTCTGGACAAGGTAGTAGAGACTAAACATAGTAAAAATTATGATGACAAATAAATTTTCGCTCAATGTATTCGTGGCGATATTTCCAAAAACCCCTACAGTCATATGAGAGTCTAAAGATGGAAAATAAGAGACTAACAAATGAGATAAACTTAAACAGACAATAAAGAGAGAAACTAATAGGCTTGAAGTTTTAACCTTTACTCTTTTTTCATAAATTAAATCACCTATTAAGTAAAAAGTTAATGAGACTAAAAATAAGAGTTCATGGTAATCAGTATGAATAAAAAGTGAACCAATTAAGTGACCTAAAAGAGCAAATTGTGAAAAGGTTAAAAGCTTTACGCTTTGTCCACGAGGAATTAAATGCGAACCGATAAAAAATAATCCTAATGCGGATAGAGAAACCACAACAAAGGACAATTTATAAATATTAAACAGCTCCATCATCATAATTGGTATACCTTAAAGTGCTGTTTAAACTTTTCTGGTATATCAATATGAGAGACCACAATGATGGCCTTCAAAGTTTCCGCTGAGATTAATTCAATGAAAAATTCAATTAACTCAAGGATAGTAGAATCATCCACGTGATTAAAAGGTTCATCTAAAATCAAGACAGATCCTTGAGTTTGTAGTCGAGTCAGCATAAGAACTTTTTGTTTTTGCCCCCCACTACAGTCAGAAATTTTTAATGAACGTAGTGAAACTGGGATGTGCTCTC
>JAOHMI010000187.1 GCA_028101965.1 Bacteriovoracaceae bacterium | reverse complement strand
CGCTAAAGCAACTGCCTCCAATCATTACTGGATTTATTGATTTATCTTTTGAGATCTTTTTTAAGACACCGACATAAGAAAAAGTTCTAAAGTCCTCTGGATGAAAATATAAAATATGAAAGTCCCTAGATAACGAAACGGTTGGCTGATTATTCTCACGACTGGAAGCAATCATTGGGCCATATGAATCCTGAGCTTCTTCACTTTTAAGGTTTTCTTCAACTTTAATGCTTGAGCTAGCCTGCTTAATTTCTTCTTCAAACTGAGTATCATTAACTTGGCCGACATCATAATTCTGCCCACTTGATTTCTTCTTATCTTCAATAGAAGAACATGAAATAAAAAATACTAAAAATAAAATTTTAATTTTCATTTAAGTTATCAGCTAAGCTTTGAATTTTCTTTTCAGTATCGCTTAAATAGCTCTTACAATCTTTAAACAGTTTTATCCCATTTTCAAAATGCTCAAGACTCTTTTCAAGAGGAGTTTCCTCATTTTCAAGGACTGTTACAATTTCTTCTAACTTGGCTAGTTTTTCCTCAATGGATAAATCTTCTTCTTTTTTTATTTTTTTTGCCATTATCTTGTTCCTAGCTAGGTTTATAATTCAGGGTATTCTTTTACTTTGGTTAGTCTTTTTAATAACACAAATGGCCTTAACCTGCGAGAATTCTTTAATAGTATTATTAAAAAGTTAGCATTCTTTTCACGCTTTCACAGGAAATATTAGCCTATCGAAAAGTTTTCCCCTGATCGGATTTTGACACCGGTAAGTTATAATGTTGAGTAGGAAGTTTAATTAATTTAATTGAAACACTTCTAATCCTTATTAATATTGTCACCAAAAAAGGATGACCGATTGAAAAACATTTGGGTTCCCGTATCAGGACAAATTGCTCAACAAAGAAAAATTGAAACTATTGCGAATAACGTCGCAAATGCGAATACCACCGGCTTTAAAAAGGACAATGTAACCTTTAAGGAATATCTAACCGCCCTTGATAAAGGACTAGAGGATGTTGATGTCCCCAGGCGAGACTGGAGTGCGGCTGATTTTTATAAAACGAATGGAGCTCAAAATAGCTTTGTTGTGCATGATGGAACCTATACAAGCCATGATCAAGGTCAACTTCAATTTACCAGAGAACCTTTAGATTTTGGATTAGATGGAAAGGGTTTTATTGAGGTCCTCACCCCAAATGGAATACGATTTACGAGAAATGGTAACTTGAGTCTTAATGACAAAGGGCAATTATCAACAAAACATGGTTACTTAGTTCTTTCTCCCAAAATGGAAGTAACAGCAGAAGGTACTCAACCTGAAGATCCACGATCAAGGGCCATTACGATTGGCAATTCGGTCAAAAATATTAATGTTGATGAATCTGGAAGAATATTCGAAAAAGATCAAGAATTAGGTCAATTCTCTCTTGTGGAGTTTAAGGACTTAAATGCCTTAAAAAAAGAAGGACCTTTCTATATTAACAATGCTGCTGAGAATATTAATCGGCAAGCCAATAATACAAAAATTAGGCAGGGTTTTCTAGAAGGAAGCAATGTTAATACCATACACGAAATGTCTGAATTAATTAAAGCACATCGACATTTTGAAAATATTCAAAAAGCAATTCAAACCTACGACAACATAATGGGGAAAGCCGTCAATGACATATCAAAATTTTAAAAATCTTTTTATTTTCTTAACACTAATATCAATGAGTAATATTTATCCAATGATGCGAGCACTTAATACCGCTGCAACAGGTATGAAAGCTCAAGAAGAACATGTTAATACCATATCGAATAA
The DNA here is from genome assembly GCA_028101965.1 of Bacteriovoracaceae bacterium. Classification (GTDB taxonomy): domain Bacteria; phylum Bdellovibrionota; class Bacteriovoracia; order Bacteriovoracales; family Bacteriovoracaceae; genus JAOHMI01. The sequence goes on along the minus strand of JAOHMI010000187.1, from coordinate 665 downwards.
CATCGCCAACTCAAATACCACTGGGTATAAAGCCAGTCGAACTGAATTTGAAGATCTCATGTATGAAACAATCAAAGAGCCTGGATCGCGCTCAAGCGCAGATACAACCTACAACGTTGGGATTCAACTTGGTTCAGGTGCTAAGCTATCAGGAACAAATAAGATTCATAGCCAAGGAGGAATTCAAATTACCAACTCTCCTTATGATTTAATGGTCTCCGGAGATGGTTTCTTTGGTGTAATAGTTGGTAATCAAATACTTTATACTCGAGACGGCTCTTTCAATGTGAATTCCCAAGGAATTCTTCAAACGAGAAAGGGTTACCCAGTTTATCCAACAATTACTCTTCCACCAAATACAAAAAGTTTAAATATTTCAGATGCTGGTGTCGTTCAAGCTTACTTATCAAATCAGCTTGAGCCAATTGGATTGGGGACTATTCCTATTTTTACATTTGTTAATCCAAAAGGTTTAAAAGATATGGGAGGAAACTTGGCCAAACAAACAGTGGCCAGTGGTCAGCCGATTGAGAATATTGCAGGAGATGACAATGCAGGAGCAATTGCTCAAGGTTCCTTAGAAACTTCTAATGTCAATGTCATGACAGAGATGACCAATTTAATCAAAGCCCAACGCTCCTATGAAATGAACTCTAAAGTCATGG
>JAOHMI010000186.1 GCA_028101965.1 Bacteriovoracaceae bacterium | reverse complement strand
TTGCCCCAAAATCTAAAGCTAGCATTATTTTTTCAGGATCATTTTCAGTGGTCATCATGATGATATGATTCTGATAAAACTTTTCAGCAAAATTCTTTTTAAGAAATTCAATTCCACTCATCCTTTCCATATTCCAATCAAGAAGAACCACATCAATTTGATTTGGATTAGAGAGAAACTCAACGGCCTCGTCCCCATCAAAAACACTATGCACTTCGTACCCAAGCTCGCTAATCATTTTTCCGACCGCTGCATGTATTAACTTAGAATCGTCTACTATTAGTATCTTCATTTCTTATCCTGCAATTTTATTTATCGTGTAACCGATATTATCGAGATCTAACACCTCGTCATAACATTCATTTTTATATACTGCGCCTGGCATTCCCCAGACCACACTAGAAGCTTCATCTTGTATTAAAACAGTACTTCCTTTTTCTTTAGCCTTTATACAACCATCTTTCCCGTCATCTCCCATGCCAGTTAAAATAAATAACGCCATATTATCTGAATAGTAATGAAGTAAACTTTCAATAGTCACATTCACGCTAGGACGAACGTAACAAACTTTTTCATTCTGATTTAAAGAAAAAACATATTTATTGTCTTTAAAGCTTACCGTTAAGTGATGGTCTCCCGGAGCAATATACACATGTCCCTTTTCTAAGACTTGTCCATTTTTTGCTTCACAAACTTCCAAGGGACAAACTTTATTCAAATTCGAAGCAAGAACCGTTGTGAAAACAGCTGGCATATGTTGAACAATAATTATGGGAATATTAATCTTGCTATCCAGTTTTGATACAACATTTTTTAAAGCTTCAGGACCTCCTGTGGAGCTCCCGATACAGATTAAATCGTATTTTTTCTTTTTCCCAAATTGAGGGTTGATACTCCCTTTAACAACTTCTTTTTTTTGACTATTGTCTTTTTGGTTCCGCAGTAGTGGTTTAAAAAAATTGCTCAATTTGAGTTTTAATTCTTTCTCCTGTTCTTCGGGGTCAGTAATTGATGCATCAGTTTTAGAGATAAACTCATTTGCCCCTATTTCAAGAGCTTTGAATGTTAAGTTGACTCCACCAATGGACTGGTTTGAGAGAATTAAAACTGGAGTTTCCTTATTTATTTCTCTGAGCTTTTTAACAAAAGTCACCCCATCCATAACCGGCATTTCAAGATCACAAATTATTAAATCAATATCGGGGTGATTTTCAAATATATCCAAGGCAGAGCGTCCATTCACAGCGGTAAAGGCTTGTTCCGCAATATCCAATTGACGAATACAGTTTTTTAATATGGTTCGAAAAACCAAACTGTCATCAACCATTAATATTTTTGAAAACTTACTCATTATTCTAATTAAACCTTAATACTATCAATTAGCTTCTCTAAATTCTGCGCAATTCCTTCTAAATTAGAAGTCGAATCCTGAGTGCTTATTGCATCTTTACTCGTTTGAGCTGTCGCCGTAGAAACTGTTTGGATATTCTCTGATATGTTTTTAACTGCATCAGAGGATTCAGAAAGAACTCGAGAAACTTCATTTGCATTGGCAGCTTGCTCTTCAACCGAAGCTGCAATATTAGCGGAAGCTTCATTTAACTTCTCTATTATTGTGCTAATATCTTCTACTGAAGTCGTTGCTTTTTCTGTATCGCTTTGAATGGCTTCAATCATTTTTGTAATATCGCTGGTGGCCTGTGCTGTTTGCTTTGCCAATTCCTTTACTTCATTAGCGACAACTGCAAAGCCTCTACCGGCTTCTCCTGCTCGAGCTGCTTCAATAGTTGCATTAAGCGCAAGAAGATTTGTTTGTTGGGCAATCGCAGAAATAACCTTGATGATATTTCCAACATCTGCACTTGAGGCACCAAGTTTCCTAATAATATCATTACTATCAGTTGTTTTATTTTTCGCTGATTGTGCTAATTGAGATGAATCGTTTGTTGCTCGAGTTATCTCTTGTATGGAAGCTGTCATCTCTTCCATATTTGTCGCAACTAATTGAATCCCAGAGTAGACTTCCTCTGTTGCAGCAGCAGAAGTTGTCGCTTGAGAAGACGTCTCTTCTGCTAAGCTTGAGAGTGAAACTGATACATTTTGCAAGTCAGAAATAGAAGAATTTAGTTCTTCTCCTGAGTTGGTCAACTCCTCTTTTAGGGTAACCTTATCGGTAATGACATCCCAGGTGACCATCGGTCCCACATAATTATTATTTTCATCGAACAATGCATTTACCAGAAGATCTAGCTTATCATTGCCAAGGCTAATTATTGCTCTGTGAGGCATATTAGTTGGATCAGCGATTATTTTTCTTTGTACTTCTGGCTTTCGATGAAAAGCATCAATTTTTATCCCCGTTAAATTCTCTACTTTATCGGGAAGTATACTTTCAAATTGCTTTAAAGTTGTAGAGCTATTTTCATTCATATATTGAAGAACACCATCTTTAGTCGAGTACATTGTGTTGATTGGAGAGAGATCAACA
>JAOHMI010000185.1 GCA_028101965.1 Bacteriovoracaceae bacterium | reverse complement strand
CGAATTAAAAAAACAGGATGACAACAAGATACGAAGTTTATAAACAATTTTATCTTTAAATTATTTTGAAAGTAAAGAAACGAGTAGCTTTAGGAAGAGTGTTATTTTAATGAGGGAGCGTACAGTAAGTACGTAACCGAATTAAAAAAACAGGATGACAACAAGATACGAAGTTTATTTACTTTCAAAAGGGTTAATTGTCACAACGATAGATACGCTGATCAACCCGGCAATCAAACACACAGTTTCCCGCCCATAAATCTGTGGTAACTTCTTTTAAATGATCTTCATCAATGTAACCTGTAGGACAGGCGGCAGTCATCTGCGCTAAAGCAGTTCTTCTCTTATCCGCAAAGGAGGCCAATGGATCACTAGTTGCATATAATAAATTATGATCACACAATAGCACATTGAAATAGACGATACGGCGAAAAACATTTCCTCCGAAACTAGTTCGTGGCCCACCATCATCGTCTCTCCTAAAAGTAATTAGGAGTTCCGCCTGGGCTCGGCCGCTCGTGGTGATGGAACTTATTGGCTTGATTCTGAGACTATCTATCATAGCACCTGAAAACCCCAGTGTTTTTGTAATATCAATTAAGGGAGGGGCAAAAGCATTTTTATAGATTACTCCTCCTGGAAAATCTAAGCCTGCTCCAACTGTTTCTCCCATTAAATTAGTATCACAGGTTTCATTTTTACCGAGGAGGTTTGAAATGGTATTTATGGCCATAAAGAAATCAAAGTTCTTCTCCATTGAGCGTCTTCCCATGGCCGCATCTTTCATAATATTCATTAAAAGAAGCGCAACCATTCCAACCAGGCCCATGGCCACAACGACTTGAATTATTGTAAAGCCCTGCTTGCTTTTAAGTACTTGCATAAACTCATTCTAGCTTAGAAAATTCAATATGTTCAACCACTTATACTTGTGTATTTCACTCTTTTCAATTATTTACTTGGTCCCTGACTCGCGATCGATTAAAATATTAGATATGGGGAAGTTTATATTTTTAATCTTATTCACTTTTATGTGCATAACTTCTTATGCTCAGGTAACCTGTGAACAGAGTATTTATGGTACTCATATTAATATATTTCCTCATGCCAGCAACGAAGGTCTGACCACTCCAATTCTCGTGAGTGACAAACCGGAATACGCGGCATACTTACAATCACCGGCTTTCTGTAGCGCTTGCCTCGGAACAAACCCTCCTGGAGGAATTGATTGTAGTGACTTTAAATTTGATACCAATATAACCACAGACTCAATATCCGCTTGCTTGAATGTGGCCAATCCTGTTGCGTTTCGTACAAAAAAAGCTATTAGCTTTTCACTGGTTGATTTTACTATGGTTAAAAGAAGTTATAAACATTGTGAAATTAGAGGCAAAGTGATGGATTATGAACCTTGTCTTTTTATATTTGAAACTGCGTGTGCTAAGCATGTGGCAGAACTAGGTGAACCACATGATTGTGAAGAATTAGAAGACTATTATCCACCTGCAGGAAATCCATCCCCGGAAGGCGATGATTTTTTTGTTACTCACAAACCTAACTTAGATTACTTATTAGATTTCTATAATTGCCCTGCGAGTGATGCTTATCAATCAAATTGCCCTACAGCGCTCCATAGTATAAACACTGACCCACCTGCTATCCCACCTCAATGCGCCCATGGAGAAGATGATCCCTAGGAATTTAATTTTAGAAATTATTCTTAGGCGGCCAAGATAGCTTTTTTAATATCAATTAATGTAAAAGGTTTATTGATAAATCCAATCATACCTGCATCAAAACAATTCTTTTTATCTTCTTCGAATATATTAGCAGTCATGGCAATAATTTTGGGTTGAATAAGCGGGTCATCTTTAAGTATTTGCCGGGTGGCCTCAATACCATCCACCTCAGGCATTTGCATATCCATAAATATTAAAGAGTATTTCCTTTTCTTTGCCAGCTCAATGGCTTCTTTTCCATTGTTTGCTTTATCCACGTCGTAGCCTAATTTACCTAAAAGGGAGCAGGCAATTCTTTGATTAATCTCATTGTCCTCAACGACTAAAATATGATGAGGATAGTTCTCTTGATTTACTAAATTAATTTTACTCTCTTCGCCTAACAATACCTTGTTTTGATTAACTTTCTCATCCAACTCCAGAGGCAAGCTAATAGAAAAAGTAGAACCCTTTCCCACCTCTGAATCAACCGTTAAACTTCCCTGCATAACCTGACTTAATTGAGCACATATGGAAAGTCCTAATCCAGTTCCCCCATATTTACGAGAGGTACTTGAATCTTCTTGCTTGAAACTTTTAAAGATCTCTTCTTGGTTTTCCATCGAAATACCAATACCGTTATCTATTATACTTATTTTAACCAGCCAACTTCCGTTTCTTTGTACATAGTCTGCTTTTAAAATAATTTTACCATCAGATGTAAACTTAATTGCGTTAGATAATAAATTTGTAATAATTTGCTTTAATCGATTTGGGT
>JAOHMI010000184.1 GCA_028101965.1 Bacteriovoracaceae bacterium | reverse complement strand
CACTCATTCCTCCAGAAAGATCCTTTACAATATTCATTAAGTAATCCGCTCCGCCTGTTTTAAAAAGAATACTTCCAAGTGAAAGTCCTGCACCAAAAAGAAGCAGAGAGCTCCAATCAATTTGGGAAACATCACTTGAGTCCAGAATTTTCTCCTCTTTAAAAAACGGAACCACATGCAAAATTGAGGCAAAAAAGACAGAAACCACTGCTGCTGATAAATTAATTCTTAAAAAGTTATTCATATCACTCTGCTCATTGAGAAACAAACCGATTAAACTGGGAAGAAACCAAAAAGTGACCGTTAACATAAACACTGCTAAAACATATTTTTGATTTCGAGATAAAGTTAAAAAGTCAGGAAGTTCATTCTCATCGATACTATCTTCATCACTCACTTTAAGAAAGGATATGCAATGGCGATAAATGAAATAAAAAAGAATCAATGAAAAAGGAGTTGCATAAGCCATCCACTCAAGGAATGAAATATAAGAATTGTTAATACTTTTCAGTAATCCAAGAGCAACCACATTTGGAGGTGATCCAATGGGAGTGACATTTCCTCCCACTGTAGCCGCAAAGGCAATTGCAATAAGGAACTTCTCCTTAAACTTTTCACTTTTAACATTAAAGCTTAATTCTAATTTCTTTAGAACTCCATAGGAGATGGGTAAAAGCATAGCGACAGCTGCCGTATTAGAAATCCACATGGAAAGAAAAAAACTAATGCCTAAGAAAACAAAAACGGTTCGCTGCGGAGAAAATGAAACCCAAGGATGTGAAAGTAGTTTTTTGGCCAAAAGTTTATCTAATTCGGTTTTTTCTAAAGATCGAGCGAGCAAGAAGCCACCCAAAAAAAGAAAAATAACCGTACTAGAGAATGGCCCAAAAGCAACATTTGCTGGAACAACTCCCAATATGACAGACAAGGCAACTCCAAAAATCCCACTAATAAAAAGTGGTACTGGGGTCAATAGCCATAATGAAATTACAATACTAAAAATTCCTAAAAAGAGTTGTCCATTCCAAGAAATATCCATTTCAGCATTAGCTATGATGATAAAAAGAAGAGGGCCTATAAAATATTTTGATATTTCTAATAAGCTTAGTAACTTTTTAATTATATTAAATACTTGTGCCATAAGAGATCGCCATTATACTAATGATTGCTATTTATAAGAGCTTATAAACTTAGCATAATTGATAACTCTTTAGATTTATTAAGTAATAAACCTTAAATTTTTATGCAGGTTAATGAATAATTTTTATGCGAACAAGTACCTTTTTACATTACGAGTCGACTTAAATAACCGATATGTCATAATTTTATTCATGAGTTCAACTACATTCATATCCTTTATTCTCATTGCTTTTCTCTTTGCCTGTGCCAAGAGTGAAACCAAGAAAAAGAAAAAAAGCCCTTCTAAGTTAATACAAAAAACAAATGCTAATTCCAATGAGAAGGGAAAAAAAGTTTGTGAACAAAATCCCCAAATAATTACTGAAGAACAGCGTCTTACTTCTATTAATGCAAAACTAATTTCTCTTTCTGAGAACAAAGAGCCTTATATCCTTTATAGTAAAGATTATTTGCATAAGAGCAGTCAAATTAGTGAGAAAAGTTGTCTTACTCATTTAGAATACAATAAAGTTAAAGCCAACCTATATAGTTATATAAAAGATGTCTTTAAACAAGTTACCGCGAAATTTAAAAGTGAAAGAAAATACCTTGAATGGATGTCAATCCAAGATAATCGAGAGAAACGAATTCATCTAAATCATTTTCTGCATTATATAAATAGAACCCTTGAGAGAGTTAATAAAAATTGTGAAACTATAGATCTTACAAAAGTTTCATCCGTTGAAATGGGAACATCATACATGTGGGATGAGGAAAGCAAGAAAATTGAATTTGTAGGCTTCTCCCTGAAACAAGACTTTAACTTATTCTGTTTTCCGTGTCAGATGGAAAATAACAAGTATGAATCTGGGATACTTCAAAATTAGATTTAGATTTCCCCTTAACTTATAAAGTAAAAAAGCTAAACTCAAATTTGAGCTTAGCCTTCCTTTTATTCACTCTTATTCATTTTTTTTTAATAAATGATTTCATTTGCAATAATTTTGATAAAGATTGTCTAAACTTATTCTTATTAAGCCTATTATCTATATTCGACTCCAGATTATTTTTTAGATTTGTAGAGGTTTGAGGGAAAGCCAAATCTAATTTAAAATTAATATTTCCTGCGTAAAATGTTCCATCGCCAATACTAATTAGATAGTCAATCCCCTCTAATGGCATAAATTGATTGAATACAAACTCATCAAAATGTGGAAATGATTCCCAGTACTTTTTTAAGGAATCATTTTCACCTTCAAATGACTTGTAATAAATAATATCGTAGTCCGTTTCAAAATATTTTTTTCCATTAAACTCACCTCCCTGAACTGTACTTGCCCCCCAAAGCAAATAGTTTTTAAAATAAATGATTAGATCATTAATG
>JAOHMI010000183.1 GCA_028101965.1 Bacteriovoracaceae bacterium | reverse complement strand
GTGGAGTAGCAGCTAATAAAGATATTTGTGTAAGAGATAGAAATAAAACAATTTCAGATTTTGATATAGATCTAGCATTCGTTGATACAGATATTATTGTTAATAAAAACAGATTTAAAATTAATGGAGGTGTTTTAAAATCTGGTGAAAATTTCTTTTTAAGAGGAGTGGTCCAAAACTTTGTTGAGCCAGCGGAATTATTATTAGGCAAACCTTTAATTGAATTAAACGTATTAGATGATGGAATGGAATACGACACTACTACTGGATTGATTATCATCTGGTGGTAATACAGTTAAACTTGATGAACTTGATATTCAAATGTCGATAAAGTTTTAATTAATTGTTAGTCATTGAATGAAATAGAAACTGTATTCGTAGTCCAAGCATTCTATTATTTTTCATTATTTTAAAAGGGAAAATATTTTTTGTGCGTAGCTATTATGAACATAATTTTGAAGTGACCAAAAAGTTTGTCGTTTAATTCAAAAACTAAAAATTGAAATATAGATTATAGTGTTGTTTGAAATGAGATCATAAGTCCTCTCTTAGATAAATCATTTTTTCTAATTTTATTTTATGTAAACTTTAACGAATTAAATGATTGAATAAACTAAATAGCTAATTCGTAGAAATAAAGAACAGCTTTTTGGTGAGAGGGATACCTCTTTTTACGGACATTCACCATAAGGGGAGTTATCAAGAGTAACTGTACTTACTGTTGATGACAAACCTGGCATAGAAGCAGTTACATCAATGGATTCGCACTCAATACCACCAATAAACTTAATAAAGACATAACTTTTTGTATGGTCTCCCGCTGCGAAATTTAAGGTCGCAACGGTGTTTGAGGCACAACTACCACTTGGAGTAACATAACCCACAAGACCATTATCTGTATTGGTTGCAGTTAAGGTCGCTGTTCCAATTAGTGCAGAGTCTACTGGACTTAAATTACCATAAGCATCTTTTGTTTTAAGCCAAAAGCCACCGCAGTAGCCATGGCGAACAGTAGGAGCTCCATCTAATTCTATCTGAGTAGGAGGGCCAGGACTTCTGGTAAACGAACCACTGATCGCATTCCAAGCTGCTAAGTCAATTGGTGGAGTAGCATTTAAAGAAGCAGTCCCTGAAGTTGTACCACTATAATATATGTCAGCAGATGTTGCAGAACCTGCAGTAATTGTGATGTTTGAAATAGCTGTAGTACAAGTGGCATCAGAATAAAAACTTCCATTACCTGTACTTAAGGCAAAAGTTTTTGTTTCAAGTAAATTATATGGTGTGCTACCACTGTCTTTGACTTTGATCTGCATTGCAGTTGAACAGTTTCCAACGGTGTAACTTCCAGGTAAGTTTTCCCATTCAACAGTATTGTCAAGTGGTTCGGCTCCAGGAAGATCTGCATGACAAGAACAAACTCGTTGAGCAACGGGGTTGGCAAAGCTGCTGTTAACAGATGTATAGTTTCGATAATAAACGGGTGAAGTTGTATTGTCTCTAAAGCATCCAAAGCCATCATATCCATAACCACTATCCCAATTGTCTGAAGAGGTTGGACTGGACTCACCTAATAGTGTCAATATTGAATCACACGTCGATGTTGATATTGATGCAAGAAATTCAGTAGCAGTATTATAAGAACCTCCTGCAATAGCACAGACATCATCACATGATTGATTGTTATCACCTAAATAGAAACACCTTTTGAAATAAGAAGCTCCACCGTTTGAACATTCTTCGTTTGTGTCATCGAAATAAAAATAAGCAACATCTGATGAAGTTTCAACCACCTCAATTTTGTTGTTTGAGGGATCGATCGAAGTAATATTCTTTAAGCCAGTTTCGTCACAGCTGGCATTTTCGTAGACTTTTACATAGGGATATAAGGATTTAATAAAACTAACGTTATTACCCAGAGGTAATTTTATATTTGTTGCGATTTCATTGTTGGCATTCAGATTCAAACACGATGACTCTGGACCAAATTCGATTTCATTTATCAAGAAGCTGTTAAATGAACTTGAGAAATTATTACTTGGAAACAACGAAGACCAATTTGAGATAAGAGATGAGTTTATTATTTCATTGGAAACTATATATCCAAATTTTATTGATGAAATATTTCCACTTGAATAAGATCCATCATTGCATTGATCAGTGTAAGTCATCCCTGGAGAGAAATTTGCGCATGAAGAGAATTTAATTGGTTTAAATTCATTGTTACTGGAATTAAATAATTCAGGGTAGCTATAGTTAATATTACTACAATTTGGTTTTGATAAGTTTAAATTGACGCTTATTGCTTCTTCTTGTCCTTCTAGGCTATGAGTTGATTCTTGGGAGCACTCCGCCTCTCCTGAAAGAATGGTACCGTTACCATCTTTGAAACCAATTGCACTAAATTTCCAAATTCCATTTGTTAATGTTTTAGAGAATGATAGTTGTCCGGGAGAAATGAATTGCTTAAAAAGAAGTTGTTGTTCTTCATTTTTACCTATTATTAATAAAC
>JAOHMI010000182.1 GCA_028101965.1 Bacteriovoracaceae bacterium | reverse complement strand
AAAGTGTTCTCCTTCTACTATTAAGTACCAGGAAGAAGAGACTAACCTCCCAAAGCACTTTCTTTGCGCTACAGTTATCGATGATACTGGTCATAAGGAAGGAATATTTTACTTTGAAAAGAATGAAGTCGATTTTAAATTACTAATGTACAAATATTGAGATCAAAAATAAAGAGAGGACTAATCCTAAGTCCTCTCTTACGAAAAATTATCTAAAATTAGGAAATAAGGCCAGTGGCTCAACCTTATCAGCAGCTTGACAAGTAAACTCACTTTTCATTTTTTGATCCTTCACCTCTTTTCTAGCAAGAGAGATGGCCTCCTCAAGGGGCATCTCTAAGCTCATTTTGGCAGCAAGTTGAGCTCGTTCTTTGTTCACTAAACCTTCGGATAGAACTTTTCCTTTTAGAAATTCTTTATAATCGACTGTCCCCATGAGGATTTGTTTGATCTGTTTTGGCATTAACTCTGCATTTTCTAATTGAACCGATGCTGCCACATGGGCAACATAAGGTGCTGCTTGTGAAGTACCAGAAACTCTTAAGTATTCATTCCCTGGAATTTGCGACTTAATAATCATCCCAGGCGCGGCAATGTCCACACTCTTAGCTCCAAAGTTAGAAAAAGGAGCAATACATAAATCATTATAAGTTGCGGCAACTGCAATTGAATTTTCTAAATTAATACTGGCAGGGCTGGTGGGAAGATAATCATTATCTAAGCCATCGTTTCCAGCAGCAAATACAAAGAAAGTTTGATCAGCTTGAGCGAAAACAATTCGCATCTCTCTAACCATCGCTTCTAATAAAATCTTTGCGGTCGCTTCAGATTGCTCTTTGGTTGGCTTTTTAAAATGAAGAACCCGGTAAATCACATCTGTTAATACTTTTGAGAGCTGCCGGTAACCTGATCCAAAACTACCATTGGCAATTTGAATATCTTCATGCTTTAAGTAAAGTGCAATTTGGCCCATCAAACCAGCTTGTTGCTCGGCCATCATATTAAAAAATTGAGTCATCAATTTTTTTCGCCAATCATCTCCGCGCTCTTCTACATAATTATGTAACTTAACTTGACGAGATAATTCTTTAATAAAAGGTTTAACTTCAGTGGGAATTAATTTGATAGCTTGAATATTAATATCTTCACTCGCACCAAGCCCTATCCCGGCCACATGAGTTCCATGAACAAAATTTCCAAACTTACCCATTTCTTTTGCAAACTTTTTGTCTTTTCTCTTAGCTGCAAGCCAATCTTTTTCTTCCTGAGTAGCTTTATCAAAGAAAAGCTTTCCTTGAATATCAAAAAACTTATACGGATCATTGGAGAAGGTACCAATATACTTTCGATCAATTACAAAGGGATTATTTTCAGCAAAGTTCCATCCATATATATCGTCTGGATATAGATTTCCATCATCATCACGCCAGTTTCCGGCCACTTCATCTTGATTGATCCATATCGAATCTGTAAAATCCTTATGCTCAATATCAACCCCAGAATCAATTATGGCCACATTGACCGAAGCTGATAATGAAGTAACAAGAATAAAACCAGAGATCATTAGAAAATTAAATAAGTTTAGGCTTATATTTTTCATGTTCCCCTCCTTGAGAATATATTTTAATACGTCATTCTAACGAATTAAGTTGGTCATCGTCTCCACGGTATTTAAAACTTTTACTTACATACCTTTTTAGTCAAGTACGAGAGACTTCTGAGAATATTTAAGTATCAATTTACGAATTGAATTATAATAGCTTAATACAAAGGAGATCTTCCATATTTCAGGCAAGCTTTAATAAAACCAAAATTACTCCTCATTTTTCTTGCGAGCTATTTGGTTATGGTTATTATTTAAATCGTATGCATGTTGGAGTCTTGGATGATATTTGGGTAAGATCTCTTCTTCTAAATAATGGAGAGAAGACTCTTTTATTTATGTCTTATGATCTTTTACTTTTGCCAATGTCACTTATAAAGTCACTAAAAGAAACAATCGCAAATGAACTAAATATATCCACAGATCACATTTTTATCGGTTGCAGTCATACTCACTCTGCTCCAACCACCGAAAGTATGTTTGGAATTGGTGAAGTAAACCCTGATTTTATTAGATTTTTGGAAGCCCAAACTATAGCTTGTATAAAAAACTTAAATCAAACAATTCAGGAAGTTCAACTTTATGATCACGAAGAAATAATTGAATCGATTGCTTATAATCGAAGATTAAATAACTTCGATTCTGTTGATAATCGTCTTCGAGCTTTAATCATTAAATTTAAAACATCGAATGTCTTTCTGTACAACCTTGCTTGCCATACGGTTGTCCTAGGAAGGGAGAAGCTTATCTCTGCCGACTGGGTTGGCGCAGTTAATAAGTCTTTAAGTGAGCATGGTGATGAAGGTATCTTCTTTCAAGGCTGTAGTGGCAACTTAGACCCCATGACAAATTTAAATCGGAAAGGATTAGGAAAAAGAGAGGATCTGGAAATTATCGGTAGCTTAGTTGCATCAAGACTG
>JAOHMI010000181.1 GCA_028101965.1 Bacteriovoracaceae bacterium | reverse complement strand
TCAGTAACTTTACCTTTTTCAAAGGCTTCTATGGTTGGAAGGATCTTATAAGCCTTAGACTCAATGATTTGATTAAACATTTCTCTTTGATTTAAGTGATATTCTTTTATATATCCTTCATTAACTATTTTATTAAAAACTTCATAACGTTTTTTTAAGTTAAACATATACGTTAAAATAGATCGTTTATCTAATATTGTTGTAACTCGGGTTATATTACCTCGGCTAGCTTTAGTATAAATACGAGTTGGCTCCTCTACTCGTGGAGCAAAACCAGTATAGAAAGTTGGTTTATATTCCCAATTAAAAACCACTCCATGCTTCAAATTGCTAGAGTTGTAATCTTTAATCGTATAAGGCTCTTGTGCATGAAGAGAGGTTGCAAGCACACTTGCAGACAATAAAACGGTATTCAAAAATTTCATATTTAGTCCCCTATGATTCTTTTCTTGTTAATGTAGTAGAGAAGTGGTGATGGTTTGGAAATGGGGGTAGTAAACATTTCAGCGACTAAAAAAACCCCTGTAAGACAAAATGCAAAATAACTCAATTGTTTCTTTAAATAACTAATTATCGGTATCAAATTGCCTCTGTTGATACAAAAACTGTACGGATAGAAAGAGAGCACGTAAGATTGATGTTATTTTATTTTAGGAAGGAATCATCATGCGCATCGCAATAATTATATCTCTGTTACAAATAAATTTTTCTTTTGCACAGCAAGATGTTGAGCTCACTCCCGGCCAACCTGAGTTTTTTCATACCATGGATGGAAAAGACATTGATAAAGTTCAAGTTCGCAAACAAAAACTTGGATATGTATTTGGAACAGGATTAAAGCCTTCTAAATATTCCTATGGGCAATACCGAAGAATTAAAAATCTCACTAAGAAGATACCTAACTTTCCAATGCAATGGACTTTAGCGGAAATTAATCAGAATAGAATTTTATCCCATTCAAAAAACCATCAATTAAAGTTTTTTGGGGCCTCTGTTTCGAAAATATTTGTGGCCGGAGCTTTTCTTTTTTATAACAAAGGAAAAGTCTCCAATCGCGACCTTACTGAATTAGGAAAAATGATTTCGGTTTCAGATAATGTTTCTTGGAAAGGAATCCAAAGAAAAATTGGGAGCGGTGACGACAACGTTGGTCGCAGGTTAATTCATGCATTCACACAAGCTCTTGGTTATAAACGGACAGTAGCCTTCCAAGGATGGCTGGATGATTTTCATGGAAACGAATTAACGGCCTTTGAGACAACTCAATTCATAATGGATACTTTCCATCAAAAATATGAAGGGGCGAGCACCTTATGGAAAGTTATGTTCACCACATTAACTGGTAAAGAAAGAGGAAAGAAATATTTACCTAATTGGCTATATGTGGGAGGTAAAACTGGAACCTATCGCGGAACCACTGTTGACCCAGAAACAGGAGCTGAAAAGTACCCTAATGGAAATCCGTATCGAGTAAACGTTCGTCATCATGCTTTAATTTTTAGCTGTGCTGGACAACATTTTGCCTTAACCATCCTTAATAATTATCGCCATCAAGAATATGTATCGATTCTATCTTGGGGATTATTCAAAGAGTATGTTGAGCCTCTCTGCCGAAAAAAATAAATTTTAACAACCAAATACTACTGAATTTGGAGAAACAAGAAGCTCTAGGAGAAGGGTTTTGTTATTGAGGGAGCATACAAAGAAGTATGTGCACCTGGCTTCGCCTGGCATACATACTGCTTATTTGGTTTTCGATAACCGAAAACCAATAATATGGATAATAACCGAAATGATAAAAGTCTTCGACGCCGAGATTCGAAGTTTAATCCGAACTCAGGCTAAATAAAGTTACCACTTTTCAGGATTTACACCTGGGGGAAGAAAGAATACTCCAGTTCGATAAAGTAAACGAACTGTTTCAGGATTGCTCACTCTTAAATCCCTTCCTAAAGGACTACCATTGTCCATGATGAACTGCCCATCAAGACCAGCTGCCATATATGTATGTCCAGGTGTTGTCGCATGTTTATGCATCATAAATGCCCCAATCATCGGCTTATATTTGGCGAGCTCCCATGGAACCCAACCAGCTGCAAATAAAGCATCAGCTAGTCGAACAACCGCTGCGGTTCGATGCCAAATGAGATAATTGTCATTTTCTTGATTAAAGTCCACAGTAAATTTATGGCCAGCTCTTTGATAAGCTTGTCTCAATACTTCACTCATAAATTCCGCACAAGGTACATGTCCAAATCCATGACGAGGAGCCGTTCCTTTCACGGCGATGCTCCATGCTCCTACTGGTTGCACTACTTCTTTATTTTCAAAAAGAATTGAATATTCTTTCGCTAGTTGATTGTCCATAAATAACAAACGAGCATCTGTATTTACAGTTCGGTCAGCTACTCTTTGCAACTCTTCTAAAACTTTTAGTGATCGATGAAAATCACGCTGATCCATTTTATTGGAATCAATAGCTTTATTTAGTCGGTCTCCAAATCGTTCTTCAAAAACTTCAGTAAA
>JAOHMI010000180.1 GCA_028101965.1 Bacteriovoracaceae bacterium | reverse complement strand
CATTTTCTCTTGCACCCAGGTGTCCACGATTGGGATGCGCAGGCATCAATTTGGATCGACTCCTACTCGAATCGTTTGGTTACAAGTTGCTGGCTTCGAAGAAGAATTATTGTCTTTACTTAAGTTTTCTGGTGGAAGTAGTGAGTATAAAACTGGATTAGAGCGATTTACTTGTTATGGAAAAATTTGGGAATATAATTTATTCGATTTAAGACCTGATGCAAAGGTAAGTTTTTTAAGTCAATTAACCGGTTCTAAGAATTTAAAAAATGAATGCAATGACTATGATCGGAAGCCTGTTTGGAATTATCTAGCAAGTTCTCGATACAAAGTAGGTTACTTTGAATATGGTGTTTCTGAAAAAGATTCACTTTCAAGTGATTTAAGTTGTGTCGACAAATCAAAAGAGTTTCGCAAGGGTGTGACTGTATGGAAAATGAAACAGTCACCTGCAAACAAAAAAGTTAAACTCTTCCATCAGTCAAATCAAGACTCCTACCAAGTCGGTAAAACGTATTATGATAGATCTTGCAATACAGGAGAGTGTTTTTCATTATTTAGTGATAATGTGATATCAACATACGAGCTTTACAACAAGAATGTAAGTAATAGTCTATTTGTGATCCGTGATCATTCCCTTTTGAATTCACTGCGAAGCAAGAATATAAATCAGATTAAGAATAATTTGAGGGAAATTGATAAAATCATAAACTATTTTTTAGGGAAAACTGATAAATTGGGTGATCTTCTCTTGCTAGTAACATCAGCATCACCGCTTGGAGTCGATTTGCCAAAAACCGGTGTACAGTGGGAGGAACTCGAGTCAAAAGGTATGTTTTTTGATATAAAGAGTACCCGACTAACTTCATCTATCTTCGCAACGGGAGCTCGATCAGAAAATTTTTGTGGTTACTATGAGCAAGCTGATATCCTAACTAGGCTATTTTCAAGTCCTAAACAGCAAGGTTTAGAGTTTGAATTTATTAATCCATTTTAAGTAAACCTTTTAAATCAAAGTATTCAATTTTTAGCTAAATAATCGGCAAAAATTGCCGAGAAAGCTATAGATATGGAATTCATATTTTTGATATTCTATTGGGGGATCTTTGAGACCAGAAGACGATAAAAAAGATGAAGGGGGAGTTTGGGCATCATACTCTGATCTCTTTACTAATGTGGCCACAATTTTTCTTGTGATGTTCGTCTTTGCTTTAATAAAAGCGGGTATTTCGAAAATGCAATCAGTCGCTGAAAAGATTAAGCACGAGAATGAACTCAAAGGAAGAATCTCAGGAAAGCAAAAAAAGAAAACTCAGGAACAAGTAAAGAAGATAAATAAATCGATTGAAGAGATAGAGAGTTTCCATAATTTAATTGATGACAAAGTACAAGAGATTAATACTTTTTCTCAAAAGTTAAAGTCAAATAAAGAGATTATGGAAAAATTAATCAAGGATCAAACTCGAAAAGATGCCTTGATGACGGAAGTCGCTAATAAACTAGAAGATCGAGAGCAAAAGAATCAACAAACAGCAACCATTATTTTTAAATCAGAAGAGATTAAAAACTTTAAAGATGAAGTTAAAAATGTCTATGAGGACATGAGTAAAAAAGAAGATCAGATCGTGGAGCTATCAACTGTTTTAGATCAGAAATTAGCAAATATAAAAAATCTAGAGAGTAAGCTAGAGGAAGAAGTTAAGTTAAAGAATCAAGAAATTGAAGAGCGTTTGAAGAAAATTGAACAGATGAATAACTTAACAACTAACTTTGAGGAAAAAATCCAGCAATTAAATGAGGCATCTGCTGAGCAGTTAAGTAAAATTGAAATACAAAAGACTGAATTTGAATCTTTAGCCCAAGTTAAACAAAACTTAGATAATACGATTCAAAATTTAAATCAAAAACTAACGGCTCAAGAAAATATAAAAATGCAAAATGAGCAAATGATTAATGAATTAACAGATAAGTTTCGTGCGAGTGAAAAGCAAATTGCATCGGATAATCAAAAAATTATCGAATTAACTAAAAGTAAAGATTTCTTAGATCAGAACTTAAAAGAAACCCAGCAAAAATTAAGCGCTCTCAATCAAGTGAATGACAGTACCAGTAATGAACTAAAAGATAAGAATTTAAAACTAGAAAAGCTCATGAACGAGCTGCAAAATGTTCAAAATGTAAAAGATATTGTTCAAGCACAATTAAAATCATCTCAAGATCAAAATAAAAAAGACTTTGATCAGATTACTAGTCTAAGTGAGCAAAATAAAGATTTATCAAACAAAAAAATTGATCTTGAAAGCCAATTAAAAAGTTTAGGAAATAACAACCAAACTAAAGATTCCCAGCTTAAAAATTTAGCAGAACAAAAAAGCCAGCTTGCGCAACAGCTAGCTAAACTGAAACAAGAAAATGCCAAACTGGGGCAAGTTAATAATCAAAATAAGGATTTAAATAATAAATTAAAAAATCAAGAGCAAAATAATAAGAATCTACATTCAAAAGTGAAGGGGTTAGAAGATCAAGTTGAGAAATTGAAGCATATGAATGGTAATCAAGTTGAAA
>JAOHMI010000018.1 GCA_028101965.1 Bacteriovoracaceae bacterium | reverse complement strand
TTTTTTTATCTCCAGACTTCGGCGCGGAATCAAGGGCGTCTCTAAAAGGTCCATAAAAAGCAGATGCGTACTTTGCGCAATAACTCATAATTGAGACTTGAGTAAAACCATTTTCATCTAAAGCATTTCTAATTTGCCCTACTCTGCCATCCATCATATCTGATGGCCCTAAAACATCGGCACCAGCCGCGGCTTGTGTAAGGGCCATCTTACAAAGAATATCAATGGTTTGATCATTTAAAATTTCACCACTTCTAGGATCAACAATTCCATCATGTCCTTGAGTTGAATAAGGATCTAGAGCAATATCAGTAAATACATTCATTTTTGGATATAGATCTTTTAATTGCTTTATTAACTGTGGAATTAGACCATTAGAATTAAAGCTCTCTCTCGCATCTTCACTTTTAAGAGATTCAGATAGAGAAGGAAACAGAATAATGTTATTAATTCCCAAAGATTCGAGATGACCAACTTCCACAAGAACTTCAGACTGACTTAAACGAAAGCAATCTGGCATCGTTTCAATTTTAATCTTCTTTTCATTCCCATCATGAACAAAAATTGGAGAGACAAACTTTTCTGGCAAAAAATAATTCTCTCTAACAAGTTTTCTTAGATTAATATTTTTTCTGTTGCGACGAGGTCTATTTACAATATTTAATAATGTCATATTAGTTTCACTTTTTTTATTTCTGAGTGGCCTTATAGGCTAATGCATATAGTTTTATTTGTTTTAGCATAGAAGCAAGTCCATTCGTACGATTCATAGACAGATGCTCCGAAATACCAATCTTGCTTAGAAAATCATCTTTATAATTTAAAACTTCATCTAAAGTAGAATTTGAGTAAACTTGAACTAAGATAATAATTATACCTTTTACTAAAAAACTATCAGAGTCAGCAGTAAAGAATATTTTTCCATTCTCAAAGTGTGGTAAAAGCCAAACTTGAGATTGACAACCTTTCACCAAGAACTTTTCTTGTTTCTCATCATCCGTTAAATTTGGTGCAATCTTACCAATGTTAATTATTTCACGATAACGATCTTCCCATTTATCAAACTGACTAAATTTATTTATTATGTCATTTGCTTTCGATTCTATACTCATGATTTCTCTTTCTACCAGACTTTCAGTGTTCATCTCAGTTCCTGATTATGGAAGAATTAAACTTTTCTTCCTTAACTCACCATTCCTCATTAATTCAATATATTATACAAACCGCATTGATGAGAAGCTATTACAATTCAATTACTTATGTGCTCATTATGCCCCTATTACATCATTACGTCACGTCAATAGTCTTATATGTGAAAAAGATTTAAAGAATTATTCATAAAATACCGAATAACTTTAGTGAGATGAAAAGATCTCGCATGTTATTTTAAAAAAGGTAACAGGAGAGTATGTCAGACAAAAATTTAAATTTTGAACTTATCGCTCTTACAGAGGAAGAGATTAAGTCAAAAAATATTGACATGGGAGACCTATGGCTGATCAAGTTCGGTCAACAAATCCTTGGCCCTTATATGACCAAGGATATTGCTAATTATGCTCGTGAGAATGAAGATCTTTTTGAAAACGCCCAAGTTTTTCATATTGAAACAGAACAATGGAAACAGTTTTACTCTGTTCCCTATTTTCAAAGAAGAAAACCAAAGCTAGTTCCTGTTCAATCTCTGAAAAAAGACGCAACATTCTACATTTTAAAAAATGGTCAAAAAATTGGACCTTATAAAATTGAAGCTATACGAGATTTCGTAATCAAAAATGAACTCTTGATCTCTGACCAAATTTCAGATGATGGACAAAATTGGATAAAAATTTATCAACACTTTGAATTTGATCGTAGACATATCGTAGGTACAGGAGAAAAACTTCCCTTCTCTCCTGATGAGAATGATCTTCAAGCAAGTAATGTAGAGACAGAGGAGATGTTGCAAAAAATTCAATCTCTCAAAACTTCTGAGTCTACCCTGCTAGCTAGTTTTGCCAGCCTTAAAAACCAAAAAGAAAGCAAAGACAATAAAACGACAAATGAAGAGGATTTGACTTCCAATATTACCAATAGCAGTTTAGACAACTCTGCAAAAACTAAAATGTATTATGCGATCCTTGGTGTTCTTTCAGTCATAGTTCTAACAACAATTATTGTCATGAATATAAAAAATAATAATTATACTGAAAGCATTAAGCCAAAAGAAAAAAATATAAAACTGATGGAGAAAAATAATTCTCAAAAAAGAGAACCAAGTTCGATCAAAAATAATAGATCCAAAGTAAAGGTTTTGCCCACAAAGAACATCAATGTAAATAAAACCAAAATAAAAGAAAATACCAGGCATCATATGACTTCACCATCGAAGGTCAAAAATCGCGGCCGAATTGCTCCAAGTCAGTTTTCTAAAAAAAGAGCAGAACGTAAGAAAGCTCGATCTATTGCTCGAGAACGAAATAAGAAAAGAAAGTCTAAGGAGCCACCAGTAAGAACGCAAGATCCAGTTGAGGATGAATACTCTAGAGATGCAGACAAAGACCGTGACTTTAATGAAGATGATTTCGAAGAAGATGATGGTTATGATGACGACTATGATGATGAGCCACAATATGACGACGATGATTACTAAAATACAGGGGCTTTATTAACTGGCTGACTATAGTTCTGGTATCTTCTAAACTACTGAAATGCTAAGTTTTCAAAAGTGGTAAATAATTGATTTTTGATCGATCAGAAGTATAGTCAGCCAGTTAGCAAAACCTAATCCATGCTTAGAATTCGATGCAAATAATAAATAAATTTATTGTACTTCGGTTGGGTCTTGGATTTTTAAGAGAAGTAATGCTAAACTTTCTTCAGTAATTTCTCGCACTTAGCACTAAGGAAATTTAAGAAGTGACTCTCATTCAAAACCCTAAATACAATCCTTACTTTCTCACTTTTCATTCTCTATTCTTACAACAAAATATCTAAAAAATATCAAAGTATTACTGATGCAACACTTAATTAACCCAATAATTAAAACGCTTTATTTAATAAAAGTTGAATAAAAACGCTGATTTTTAACGGAATAATTTACATATCACAGTTAAAGTCAATTTTGAGTTGGTATAAAGTGTTGCAAAAGTTTCAGAAACAAATTAGCAGTTTGTAGTATGAGAATACTACAAAATATTCTCTCCCTCTCTCTCTGAAAAGCGCAAGTGGATTTATTTTCGCTTGCGCCTTTTTTTTTGTAAACAAACAATCTCAATATTCGAATCTAATGAGCATTTAATTATGATGAATTTGAAGTTTGAGCAAAAGAAAAAGTCCACAGTTTGTTTCATCCATTTTGCTGCCTCTCGAAGTAAATTAGGCAAATGATATAAAATCTATATAAATTTATCCTAAATTCTCAAAGTAAACGCGGCTCATGGGAGTAACTCCCTTAATAAAACGTATACGATAAATATCCTTATCAAAAGATTGATGGATACATTCTTGAACCTCAAGAGAAGCTTTGATTACTTTCCCATTTGGATTTAAGAATTGGGCAATATCCAAAGAGCAAATTGGGTCCTTATTAAATGACTCTATTAAGATATACTTTTGATTGTGAACATCAATGCATTTACCTATAAACTTATTTCCTGCTAAATCAAAGTCTTCAAAAACACGATTTTTTAATTTGTGAAATATTTTATTAGATTTATTCTTCCTAAGATATCCATTGAAATGAGGATAATTCTCTAAAGTTTCATTTTGATTTTTTTTAAAAAATTTTAAAATATTCTCAAGGAGTGGCAAAGTATCTATAGCGCGAATCATTCTCAGATCCACCTTAAAACTATGAATTCCAAATTTAATTAACTGAAATATTTCATTTAAATTATTTAAATACTTAGGGTGGTACATGAGTGTCCCTAAGCTTCCTTCATGAAGCATAAAACCTTTATGAGGCGACTCTTCACTTTTGCCCATTAAATTAATTCCCTTGTCTATTGTCTTTGTTGAATCGTCACTAAAGTTATCTACCTTTCCAAGTGGACTGAGTAATTTCCGAGGCGAGTAAAAAATTAGATTCGGCCCGAAGCCCATATATTCAATGTCCTTATCAACTCGACTGGTCACTTTCTCAATCATTTCATAACTATATTCATTTGATAAACCGATTAAAGTGATTCTTCTTTCTCCAAATTTTGCAATAGTACTTATGGCAAATGAATTATTATAAGTCTCTCCTAAGAATTCTGCATAAGCATTCGTCTCTTTTAAAATAAAATATAGTAATCCAAGATCTTTTACCCTAAAATGGATTCTGTCTTGATGAGATACCATTTTAACCCAATGACAAATTTCATGTAGTTCATCTTCAGTATAGAGGCCATCAAGTTCTATGACTTTTTTCCCTTTAAAGTTTAGATATTGACCAACATCCTTTATGCTAGAATTACCCTGTCGAGAATACTCTCGCGGTGATAGAATTGGTACAATTTCTATGCCTGCAGCTTCAAAACTGGCCAGATCCTTAATGAGATCGATTGATGATAAATAAAGAGAAATTCTATACATTTTATCAACCACCATGGACCAAGCTAATAAGAACATCATTTGGTATTTTGTCATTAAGAGGAATTAGTACCACGGAAGAAGGCTTTGGCTTTTCAATTCTTTCTAAATCCAGGTCAAGAATTTCTCCAACTTTAGTCGTAACATTCTCTCCTGA
Source organism: Bacteriovoracaceae bacterium (assembly GCA_028101965.1). GTDB lineage: Bacteria > Bdellovibrionota > Bacteriovoracia > Bacteriovoracales > Bacteriovoracaceae > JAOHMI01. The sequence continues at coordinate 35,343 of JAOHMI010000018.1, read as the reverse complement.
GAATAAATGAAACTCCAATAAACAACCAATAGTAAATTTCTTCTTTACACTCATCATCAAGTAATTATCTTTATACAAGCCTAAACTTTTTCCGACATAGTTGTGTTGTCCCTCAACTTCAGATTCTCTCTCATCATAAATTGAATCAACTTGAGCTTTTTCCAAAAGACTTGCATGGGTATAGCTTCGATGAGAATATTTATTTAAATAGTTGTTTAAAATTGGTAAGCGCTGATTAAATTCCATTGTTTTTCCGGCCCCTACTAAATCAATGGCTTCACGATAGGCCTTGGCCGTTAATCCCGCATAAAATTCAGACTTCATTCGTCCTTCAACCTTAACTGAATCAATTTTGTAGTTATAATATTCGGGTATTAAATCGATGCCGTTTAAATCCTTAGAAGACATAAAATATGATTTAGACTTTTCAAGACTAAATTTATCCTCATTATTTTTTTCATTAACCTCTTTAAAGCTGTATTCAAAGCGACAACTTTGAGCACAACCACCTCGATTGGAGTCCCTACCTTGAGTAAAGTTAGAAATAGTACAGTTACCTGAATAGCTCATACACATAGAGCCATGGATAAACAATTCAACTTCTAAGCCAGTATCACGTTTTATTTCACTGGCTTCGGCCAACGAAGTTTCTCGTCCTAAGATTAATCTTTTTACTCCATGTTTTTTCCAAAATTGACCAGCGCTGGAATTTAAGCAACTAGCTTGAGTTGAAAGATGAATTGGAATTAAATTGAACTCAGAAATGAAACTTATCAAACCTAGGTCAGAGATAATTAGAGCGTCTGCTTTTATTTGGTTGAGAAAGTTAACATAATCTTTTACATGAAGAATATCCTCATCATGTAAAAAACCATTTAAAGTAATATATGATTTAACTTGGTGTGCATGACAATACTCAACGGCTTCTCTCAGTTGTTCTAAGGAGAAGTTATCGGATGCTTCTCTCAATCCAAAGTTTTGCCCACTTAAATAAACTGCATTTGCGCCGTACTGCACTGCGCTTTTTAGTTTATTCATGTTGCCGGCCGGAATCAATAACTCCATTTTACCTTCGTCCTTAGTTACTATAAAATAATTTTAAATTAAAAGATTTACCCTATAACCAAAATTTAAACAAGAATAGTGAAAAAAAAGTACCAAAATATGCCTAGGCTTCTCTTTAAATTCGCACTGTTTATGGTTCTTCTAAGGACCCAATGCTTCTCTTATTACTTTTCTCCCTATGGTGCTAAAATTCCTAACCATACATCGGAACAAACCTCTACAAATAAGTTAGCTAAAATAATCTATATGGGTCATCTGAAACATAGCGAAATTGAAAAACAAGTGCTCGTCTTAAAAAAAACACTCGAATTAGAGACATTCCCCCATCAGATTATAGGATCTCAAGAAACAACATTTCACAACCACGACAATAAATTTATATCAAATCTACCTTTTCAAATATATTTTTATTACTTTTCACCTGATGAATTAGACAATTTCTACTTAGCAGAAAATGAAATCCCAGCATACCTTAGACAGCTTAAGGTCGTTTCGAGTTCAATAATTGCTAGTTTAGGTCAGTACTTAAACAACTCAAAACTAAATGAATTCATACAATCAACCTACTTTGAAAAAAAATATAAACTAGCCGGTGCCAATGATAAAATTAATTATGTAAAAAGTCCTACTCACTACATTCAAAATATGGAATTACAATTGACACTATTTAAATCTAAACTTATCGATTTAATTAAAAGACTAAAGAAGAAAAATAAACATTTAGTATTAGTTTTGACTCCTGTGGATTTTAATTACCCATCATTCTCTAGTTGTTATGATTCTAATGAAAGAATTTCTTCAGGTATCAAAACCATCAAAGACTTTAATCAAAAAAAAGTAACAAAAAACAACATACAGGAATTAAAAACAATACTAGAAGAAAAAGCCCTCAAATCTTGTATGCCCTTTTCGCATCCAATAATCATTAATAAACTACTAACGACTGTTGCTAAACAATATGGACTGTACACAATTCGTTTAGATGATATTTCATTTAATCGTGAGTTTGATAATAATAATACTATGGGAAAAATCATGGCACAGCTTTATAAAGAATTACTAAAAGGTTTCTAGCATGAGTGAAATTAAAACGATTCAACTTCCAAAGCATACCTTAGTTTGCAAACAAGGGAATAGCTCGAAGCACCTTTATCTAATAGTCACAGGCGAAGTTCTCATTTGTATTATGAAAAACTCTGCCGTTACCCCAATCTCATATCTTGGACCAGGTGAATTTATAGGTGAATTTAGTTTCCTTGATAACCAAGACAGATCTGCTAATGTTATTACAACAAGAGAATCTCAATTAATAAAAATAAATCAAACTATAATTAAAAAAAAATTTCCCTCATGGCTATTCATTATCGCCAAAAGACTTTCTGCGAATTTACGGAATTTAGATAATGTTATCAATCTAAAAGGCTTAAAAAAGAAATCTGACTCATCCTTAGTCCCATTAACAATTGATGAACAAAGGTTTTTTTATCAATTGATTCAAAACGATACCTAAAAACCTCCACTAAAGACAATTTGATACCTTTTTTAAGCAAATGGTCTATCCCTGACACCAAATACTGTCTAAACTTTTGGCACCAATTTAGCATTAGTATATATTATTGCGAGACACATGGAATTGAGTCTCGAGATAGCAACTGGCAAGGAGGCCTACTATGTTATCATCAACAAAGTTTTTACTTTTTTTATTACTTTTAACTGCTGCTTGCTCAAGCCCAAATTTGAAGTCCCAGCTCAATTCAGATAACGAATTAACTGAATTGGAAAAAGACGTGCTGGCCAAAAAAGTTCCGAAGCAATTAATTGACCCCGATCACCTGAGAAACTCTCGTTATTAAACTTTAGTCAGGTGGGGTGAAATTTTTTCATCTCACCTGAATTCTCTGATTTTTCCATTGCTTTTAAGCAGAAGTATTTTTAAATTAAAGGACTTCGCATAAAAGAAAATCGGGAGAAAGAGAGTGAAAGATTTACATGGTCAAGAGCAAGATCTATTAGGCAGTCGCCCGTTACCACCTCATCAAATTCAACAGAACATTTGCTTAAGCAAAAATGATTTTCAAGAATGGTCTATTGAGGACTCTAATGAAACTTATCAATTCTCAAACTGGTCTGATGGATACTTCAAAATAGATTCTCATGGGAACCTATGTGTCGATGTTCTTCAGCAAGGTGAAAAGCACTATATAAAGTTAAATGAAGTTATCCAGGAATGTAAACGAGACAATCTTGAATTCCCACTCGTTCTTCGCTTTCACGACATATTGAGAAATCAGGTAAAAAAACTAAATTTAACTTTTAATCAAATCATTCAAGAAGCAGGATACCAAGGTGAATACTTTGGAGTTTTTCCAGTCAAAGTTAATCAAATGCGCGAAGTTGTTGAAGAGATCGTCGATGCCGGATTAGAATTCAATTACGGTTTAGAGGCCGGATCAAAACCAGAGCTAATCGCAGCTTTGGCCAATAATAATAATCCAAAATCATTAACCATATTAAATGGATATAAAGATCGTGAATATCTTAAATTATCCTTGCTTGGGAAAAGACTTAAGAAGAATATTGTCGTCGTAATCGAAAAGTTTTCAGAATTAGTCGAACTAGTAGATTTAATCCAAGAAGAAGGAATGGAAGAGCCTCCGATGATTGGTTTAAGAGGGAAGCTTTCCACAAGAAGCTCTGGAAAATGGTCTGATTCATCTGGAGATTTTGCCAAATTTGGATTAACTGCTCCAGATTTACTCAAATGTATAAAACTATTAAAAGAAAATAATTTATTAGGGGCCACTAAACTTCTCCACTTCCATGTTGGAAGCCAAATTCCTGACATCAGAACCATCAAGGATTGTATCACAGAAGGGGCAAGAATCTATTGTGAGTTAAAAGAGCTTGGAGTTCCTTTAGAGTATTTTGATGTTGGCGGAGGAATTGGAGTAAACTATGATGGTTCTCAAACTGCGACTGCATCATCAATTAATTATAACCTAGAAGAATACATAAGAGATGTCATTTATATTACTCAAGAGGTCTGTGATGAGAAAAAAATTAATCATCCACATATTGTGACTGAAAGTGGTCGATATATAACAGCTCATCACTCTATGATTATTACTGATGTTTTTGGACATATTAATTTAATCGATTACAACGTCAATGAATTTAATTTTAATAACAACGATCATAGTATCGTTAAAAATCTAAAAGAGCTTTATGAGGATTTCAATAGAACAAACTTCCTTGAAACATTTCATGATATTGAAGTTCTAAAGGAAGAGGCAATTGCTGCTTTTAAACTTGGAGTAATTTCTCTTGTGGAACGCGCAAAAATTGAAACCCTATATTGGAGTCTTTGCCAAAAAATTATTCAGGAGTGTGAAAATAGCGAGCACGTCATTCCTGATGAGATCAAAGCGCTAATTCCTAAGTTTAGCCAAAAATACCTCTGTAACTTCTCAGTGTTTCAATCCACAGCTGATACCTGGGGAATTGGCCAAATTCTCCCTGTCGCCCCTTTAACCCGCTTAAATGAACGTCCAGATATTAATGCTCAATTAGCAGATATTACCTGTGACTCAGATGGAAAGATTGACGCATTTTTATCCAAAGAAGGTAGAAGTAAAACAGTTAAACTCCACGGACTAGAGAAAGGAGAAGAATACTTAATTGGAATTTTTCTCACAGGTGCCTATCAAGACATTATGGGTGACAATCATAATCTTTTTGGAAGAGTTAATGAAGCCCATATTTACTTTGACGAGGAAGAAGACCAAAATTTCTATGTAGAAGAAACTATTCGCGGTAATAAAAAGTCACATGTCCTAAGTTCAGTTCAGTATTCTCCTTATGAATTGTGTAAGACAATTAAACAATCTCTTGATCGATTGATTAAAAATGGAGAAATTCGCCCAAGAGAAGGTGTTAAATTAGCCGACTTTTATGACCAATCCTTATTTAGCTATACCTATTTAACAAATTCTTCCAACCTCAATAAATCACAAAATAAGAAAATTCAATGAAAATCATCTTGGCCTCAAAGTCAAAATATAAAATTCAAGAATTAAAAAAGATTATAAAAGATTTTACCCCCATAGATCCTCTCTATGATGAATCTACTTTAAAACAGCAGGATTTGAGCGTCTCCGACTTGGTATTAAAGCTTTCCCAGAAAAAAGCAGAAGCCGCAGAAGAAATGATTAAAGATAAATATAATGATTACCTGATTATTGGTGCAGATCAAATTTGCCATTTAAATGACCCTAATGAACAATGCAAGGTTAATCAGGATAAGCTCTTTTCTAAACCTAGAAATTTTGAAAATGCGAAAAAGCAGTTACAACAAATGAGTGGAAGAAATCACTTTTTAAGTACAGGAGTTTATGTAAAGTCTTCTGATGGTAGGGATCAATCAATTGTAAGTACAACTCAATTAACCATGCGTGAGTTAAATAATGAACAGATAACCAACTATTTAGACTTAGACTTACCCTTCGATTGTGCAGGATCATACAAAATTGAAAGCTTTGGAATAAACTTGTTTACTAATATAGTTAGCCCAGACTTTACAGGAATTATTGGTATTCCTCTTTTGCAACTCTCTAATTTATTAAGAGATCATTTTGAATTAGACCTATTAGGTTTTTAATTTAACACCAATTTTCCATTCACTTTTATCCTGATCTGCCTCTCGTACCGACATAATATCAGCAATCATAGGATGATCAAACATCTTTCCATCGATACCGCGAATATAAATCTGTTTACCTTTTTCATACTTTGCAGGGAATGTGGTTATAAAACCCATCCCACCAGTGGAAAGGTCCCACAATAGACAATCGTTACTAAAAGTAGGTTCATCGACTAAAGAAACAATAAGGCGCTTATCCTTTTTTGGCCGTGATCTTGGAGACTCTCTTAAAGACGCGAATTTTCGATCTTCATCTTCTAAAGCGGCGTATTCTAGTTCATCTGCAAATAATTGGCGGTCATGGTGACCTACAAGGTTACTATTGGCATAATAATTCTCGTCAATATTATCAAGGTTAAAACCACCTGGCTTAAAGTAATAATTTTTCAAGGATTGGTAAAAACTATCTCTGAGCTGAACAATCTCTTCTGCTTTAACTTTCTTAATTTCTTCTGGAATCCCTATTGTCAAATGACTTTCATTTAAGTCAGTTATGACTTCACCTTTAAAGATTATCTGCGCTTCTTCAATAAACACATAGACATCTCGCTGGTTAAAACTGAACTTATTATTATTAGCTTCTTCAGCATATAAGCTACATAAATTTCCATCAAACTTAGTAAGATATCCTGGGTGAATTCTCCTTTCACCTAATTCGGAGTCGTTTTGCCACATTAAAAAAGGACATTTGTTATTAACAACAAAGTCTAGCTCTTCCTGAAAAGAGAGAAGTTCGCCTTCTGTTTTAATCTTCTTAACGCCCATAAGTTCCTATATATTAAACGTATCTCAGACTTTTATGTCCTTTCAATTCATCGGATGATTTGCCTATTTACTTAAATTCTAATTTTAATTACCTTGGTCATTTTGACACCAAAAATCAACAAAATTAGGTATTTGCAAAAAATAGATTGTTAGAATTTTATCCTTCTCAAGCAAAAATATTTTGGTTAAGTTGTTATCAAATTTTTAAACACTCAATTGGAAAGATTACAAGAGAGGGTTTTTAGCTAAGGAATAACTGATATCTTAAGTATACTATTTAGTAATAGCATACTCACGGTAAAAAACGATAGAAAATTAAATCACTTAGGGAGTGCGATCCATGAAAAAAATGAAACTCACCATCGCTGTTTTAATGGCAGCTAGTTTGTCCACCTTCGGGCAATCAACCTCTACGGGAAAGGTAAAGTCACCATCTTCTTCAAGTTTTATGAAGGACATCTCATTGACTTACTTTGCTGCGTACACGGGACCTTCTGTAATGGAGCTAGATACGACATCTACTAGAAATAATGAAGGCGAGATTGATGATGATGGTATCAACCTCTTTAATGCAGTTAAATTAAGCTACCGACTACCCAATGGTTGGAAACTCTATACTCAAGGTCGGTTCATGTATTACTTTGACCCACTTGATGATGTGGATAATTACGAGGGATTAAATACTCGAACTGGTGTGAGTGGAATTAGCTTATCAGACGCTGCTGTTTCAGCTTCACTAGGTGGATTCATTGAAACTGCTGATTCCATTGGATCGCAATCAATAACAACAACAAGTGATGGACTCGATGAAGGAAGACTTGTTGCAAAGCCTGCCATTTATATGGTCAATGCTTACTCAATAACTCCTGCTAACAGCATCAGCATGTACTCACGTGTTCGTTGGAGTATGTATGATAATAATGAAGTAGCAGCTGAAAAGCCCTACTACGATGTTTATTTAGAGCCTAACTATGTTTATACGATAAATGATTCTTTTGGATTAAAGCTCGCTTACGAATATCAAATGATTCAGATGAATGGAGACGAGTCCATTGCTGATGGAAAAGAAGCGGACCCTTTTGCTATGAAAGGTACAAACGGTACGGCCAATGACATATTAGTGGGTGCAATCATTAATATCGGAAACACTGAACTTAATCCATGGATTAGCTACACGCCAATTGATAGTTACTCGCAAGACTCAACTACAATTGGTTTTTATATGTCAACCACACTTTTCTAAGAATAGAAGAGAGGATTTGACTTAAAACCCTTTAGCTCGTTAAGATTAAATTATAATTGTAAGGCCTAACTTGTTTAGGCCTTTTTTATTTAACAGAGCTTGCCCATGATCAAAACTTATATACCTAAAAGTTTAGACCAACTAAAAGTGCATTTAGTGGCCCAAGACCCATCGTTTTTTTACTCGTCTCAAACCTCTACTGTTGTCCCCTATGATTTCCTTCAAGAACATTTAGAAGGAAAAAGTCTGACCTTAGTTAACCTAGCTGCTCTTCCTAAAGAGATTCAAATTAATTCTGAAAAGCAATCAGTCAGTATAACAGGACCAGTTACATGGAAGGAGTTACGACAGGAGTTAAATTCTAAAAGTTTTGACATTAAAACTTCACCAACAGAAGAGCTCGCTTGCGTTTTAGCCGGCTTGGCCACTAGTTGTACTGGCGAGAGATGTTTTCATTATGGCAATTTAAGGTCACAAGTTATCGACTGTGTCTTCTTAAATAGAAATGGAGAAGAAGTATTTCTGAGTCAAGATAAACCTATTACAAATCTTTTTCAGCATGATTTACTAAATCAATATGAAAAAGAATTTAACCATTACAGAGAATTTAAGAATGCTCCTTTTCCTCGATTAAAAAATGAAACTGACTTAATGATTGGAACTGAAGGACAATTAGGTGTGATTACTCAAGCCACGCTTTCCATTTGCCCTCGTCAAGAAGTTAAGCACTTATTTATCAAACTCCCTAGATGGGAAGAGAACTTTGAAGGACACAGTGAAATATATGATCGAATACAATCCTTCCGCCAACATACTTTAATTTGCGAACTAACCGATGCCAACTCCACAGAGTTTATCGATCAAGACCTTAACCCTGCTCCTGGACAAGATCTTATATTCTTCGAAGTCTTAGAACATAAATTGGAAGATTTTTATGAAAACTTTTTGACTAGTTTAAAAAACATCAAAGAAGAAGATATCTTTGAGATTAGTGCAGAAAAGTTTCACCGATTAAGGGCCGAAGTTCCCCGCTCAATATTCGAAATGAATTCTAAAATGAAAGTAAAGAAGATGGGAACTGATGTTCAAGTCTCTCCTTCCAATTTTAAGTACCTCATGCAAATCTATAAACAATTTACTCAATCAGGTTTAAACTATAATCTATTTGGACACTTTGGTGACGGACACTTACACTATAATTTTATGCCTAAAGAGTCGGAGCAAAAACAAGCATTGGAACTTTTAGAAAATATGTATCTTGACCTTAAAAATAAAAATGCCTCCCCTTTTGCCGAACATGGAATAGGACTTTTGAAAAAAAAATATATTCAGCACTTTTGGAAAGAAACTCAAGTAAAAATCTTTGCTTCACTTAAAAATAATTTTGATCCTATGAACCAATTTTTCCCATTGGGATATATGAATATAAAAAAAATATGAAACAAAAACTAATAATAAACCTCTTGTTATTTTCCTCTATTTGCGCTAATGCGCACTTTGACTTCAATTTTGGTTCACAATTTCGATCCTATCCCATGTTTGGAGGAGAATTTTATATTGATACTGGCTATAATTTTTTATTATGGGGAAGTGCTGGATCTGGAGGTGGAAAGCAAGGTGGAAGTGTTAATCCATTTTATGGTTTTATTCGACCAAACTTTGGTGCGGCAACTAGCTTTGTTGTGAACTCATATCAAACCGAACTACAAGTTTTTCCAATTTCAATCTTAGGGGTTGTTTTTGGTCAAAAGAATTTAAAATCTGATTTTGATTTTCCCTTTTTTGATTGTGAGGAAATTATTTGTAAAGGTGAATCTCGACATACCTATACGACCTATAAACTAGCAATGGGGTTTTGGAGAATAAATTTAGTTACACTATTTAGGAGAAACCGAATAGATGCTTTAACTGCATCTGATAGTGATTTATCGATTGAAGATAATTATTATGGAGACTTTCGGCGAGCAACGGCCATAGGGCCAGAAGTAGATGAAGAAGAAAATACGGTTAATTTAATTGGGTTAAAATTTGATTCATTTTTGTTAGGTCACTATTATGATCAGTCTGTTTATTTAACGAGTGAGCAAAAATCTGTTACTAATTTAATTATTGTACAAAAAAAATATGGAAAGCATGAATTTACGGTGGGAGGAGGACAAATGGAATCCACATACCTGGAAAAGTCTGATCAAATCTTTGTTTTCCGCTGGAAAATGAATTACATTCCCTCACTCTCTCTCTTTTAACTTGCTGCATTTTTTCTATATTCTATTCTCCAACTCTCCTCTCAATTCTTGACCCTCCCAAGTCATCAAATTCTACTACAACGATAAGATCAATTCTGGCCTTAAAGACAAATACTAACTGTTTTTATGATTTTAATTTAAGTTTAGTCTGATTGGGAGAAGCTTATTTGAAGCAGCATTCATGTATAAGTCCTCCCAAAATCTAAATTTAAACGATTTTACTCTCTATTTTTTGTATGCTCCGGAACAGTAATCCGAATATATTTACTGGCAAAAAAATGAAATGCCGATGAAACTAATCCTAATGATAATAAAATGAAACTTACGATTGATAATTCCCATGAATCCATAAAACAATTCCTTTGCTAAAAAAGTTTCGTTTGGTGTGGCCAGAAAAGTGATTCATCCTTGAATCTTTTATTTCTCATCCTAAGAAATACCTGGCCACGACCACTCTTGTTTCATCCATGAACATTACAGAAGGATCACTCCTTGATCTCTTCTCTTGTTCTTTATAGAAGCAACCTCTGTGCCAAAAATAGATTCGGCCAATAGATTAAATTTTAATGGTTTAGCATTACCAAAGATAAAACCCTAAAATAATTTCATGGTGCCATCAGCTCAGCTAATGCCAAAATTTCCCTAGATGAGGTCCCAAAATGGATTTACCTGCCTCTTTTAGTCAACTGAGGTCGAAAAATTTAACTTTTCTAACCTTGAGGGCCTTGGCTTTATAGATTACAATATTAAGTATCAATATCAATTTGAGTAATTTCGAATTGATTAAATCTTTTGAGGTATCCATGAGGGATTCAGCATTTTATTACTTACTCCAGGATGGAGTCATTCTCAGATTAGAAGATCAAGTTCTTCACAAAAATTTACCTTCGATCATTAAAGATAGATTGTTCAATGATGATGATGAAATGATCATGCAGCAATCTCAAGCTAATTATCGGGTTCTTTTTTTTCGTGACCGAATTTTCAACCTAGAAGAGTTTATCGATTACTTTTATGGTTTCGGTCAGTAAGTTTACAATTTCATTTATCGTTTTAATGCTTGGGTTGATGATACCACAAGCAAGCTTTGCTTTTCTTATGGTTGAACCTCACTTCAATCGAGTCAGCGGTCAGCTTCCTGATTCTGAAGAGAAAAATAGTTTCTCTGGCTATAAGAATGGAATTAGGGTTGGATATGTTGGTGAAAACTTTATGGCCGGAATGAACGCCACTCTAGGAAACCTTACTTTTTCAGAAAATTTTGATGAACTCGCTATAGACCGATATCGCTATGGTGGCTTGGGAACTTACTTGGGCTTTAGAACTGAGCGTTTGAAAATTTGGGTGGGATATCTAAATTCATCACTTGAACCTACTGATGCCGCGGAAGGAAGGTATTATGGGCAAGCTGTGAGTTATGGGATTGGAGCTAATTTATTTATGCATGTCTATCTCAATGCTGAGTATTTCTCGGATTACTTTACACAATATGAAAATGATAACACTGGGGAAACTAACTCAGTGGAAGAAACTATTAAAATTGATGGGCAATTTCTTTCCCTATCCTTTCTTTTTGAATTTTAATTTCCATAGTAATCAGAAACACTTTTTTTCCATTCAAAGGCTTTCTGTTTAAACTGCATAAGTTTTTCCTCATTAAACATATTTGCAATATTCATCTTCTCGTAGGGGTCTTTAATGATATTGTAAACTCGGTCTGGCGCTCGGTTGTACCAATGAATGTATTTTAAACCTAACTTGCCACTTATTACACCAATCGCATAAGTTGGTCGGATCCCATGAAAATAGGCCAATCTATCCTCCGGTATGTTTTGCAATAAACTATATCCATGATAATGACTGTTTTGTACTTGAATACCTAGAATATCTAAAACTGTAGGAACAGTATCCATTAAGACAACGTTTTCTGAGATCTGTTTAGGCTTACTCCCTTTCAAATTATAAACTAAATAAGGAACACGTAAACCTTCTTGATAAGCTGTATCCCCATGCCCCCATGTGCCGTGATCAATTTTAAATGTCTCACCATGATCTCCTAAGATTATAAAAACCGTTTTATCAAAGAGACCTTCCTCTTTATATTGATTAATTAGGTTCTCAAGAAAATGATCTTGATAGCGGAGAGCATTTAAATAAGCATTATATTTTTGATCGTTATGAAAATTAAATTGCCCATACCTTTTCACCGGTTGATAATGGAAATGAGGAGAAACTGTTAGATATGTTGCCAAAAATGGACGATCACTCTTTTTAACTTTATTTAACCAATCTTTACTTTTCGGCAACATGACATTATCTTCTAAGCCAAAATAATTTGCCTTTTCATATCCTTCTTTATTCATACTCTCTAAGGGAAAGAAATTTTCATAACCCATAATACTCACTAAGGATCTTCTAGATTCAAAGTTTTCAGTTGCTGATTGAAAATATGCCGTTTGATAATAAAATTTATTTCTTAAGACATTGGCTAAACAGGGAGTTTTTATAGTCCCCTCTTTGGCTTCATCAATATGACTAGTTATATTTGGATAGACTCCACACAAAATATTGACTAGTGATTTTGAAGTGTGCGGGATAACGGAATAAGCGTATTTTGCGAGTATACCCTCTTGGGCAATTTTCTCAAAATAAGGTGTAACATTGATATTAACATAAGGATCAACGGAACGGGCCCTTGTGGATTCTAAAACAACAATGACAATATTTTTTTGTTCTTGATCAAAATCTTTTTGTGAAAAATTCATTTCAAAATATTTTTGCGGCAAAGAATTTACTTCTCGAAAAGACGAATAATCAATAAAATTAAAGCTCGAAAGAAATGGCCCTTTATTAAGGTTTTTATTAATCTGAGAAAAGTTCGGAAACACGGACAGTACAAATAATAGTATAAAATTAATCCCACCCCAAATTCGATTAGTTAAAAAAGAAGACTTAAACCTCGACAAATTAAAATTTTGAATTATTTTTAAAGGAAACCAGAAGTTAAGAAAAAGAAAAATAAAAAAGATGATATAAAAGTAAATGAATAACCCTGAATTTTCTCCTTGGGCCAAGGCAAGTAATTTGTTCAACCTCAGTAAAGCGAACACAATCATATTGTAATCAAGATGCTCTCCTGCTTGCATGAAGAAACTATGCCCGCAAACTTCTAATAAAAAATATAAAGTAAAGAGACTAAAGAGGATCGACTTTCCTAATATTTTATTTTTTAAGCTAAAGAGAAAACTAGTTAAAAATATTGTCGTAAAAGTAAAGAAAAGGTCTATTTTAAAAAAATCTATAACTTGATACCAATCAAGTCCTAATTCAGCTTCATCTAATCGAATAATTTTTAGAACGAAAGAGTTCAATAATAAAACTGATAAATTAAGCCAAATATTATTCATAGCTTAATTAGTTTAAGGGATGCTTAACTAGAATGACAAAACTTATTTAAAAGCGCCATTCAATCATTAATGAATGATTAGTAATAATCGGAGTCAATATATTTACTAACTTTAAACTCCAAGTGTCCCGGCGAATCATGTGGACATCCACCCCTAAGGCCAATACTGGTACCACCATTCTACCAAAGGCTTCTACACTAACTGGACTAGGAGCATCGATACCTTCAGGAGTTTTTTCTTTATATCTTTCCCAATTTCGTGGATCATATGTGTAGCCACCAATCACCATGGAAAAATCAAAACTTTCACTGCTACTGAAAACACTATGGAAAATTAACCCTTCAATTTGCGAGCAAATCGAATCATGACCATTTATGTAGGTTACTCCAACTCCCCGTATTTGAAACCGAGAATAATAGGACCGATTAGCAATTATCCCTGTGTTATTCCATTGATTACAGTAATTTTTCTTCGTTTTTGTAAAATGGGGAGTAAATCCTCCAAATCCCAAACCAAAAGCAGAGGTATCTTCTCCTGCAGACAAGCCGGTTGAACCGAGGATAGAAATAAATAATAGGTAGCGAAAGAAATTCATCTTATTCTATTTTATACTTATACTCTTTTAGAATTCAAGTGGTGCAATTTCTAGATGCCAGCATATGAGACATTAAAAATTTGACCAGTAAAAAGAGAACGTTATTAAAATTCAACTACGCTATATTCAACCTAAAAAATGATCATAAAACCATACTAATTTGTTTCAATTCTAGAGTTTTCTCTGTTTGACCAATTTTACTAGCGGCTCGAGAGTTTTAAGTGTTCCTCGAGCATTTCCAAACATAACCGGGTTCTTTTTAATCCAAACAAAGTCAGGTCTTTCATAGCTAATCCAATGCCCACCAATAATTTCATCAAATTGATTAATATCTAAGTAGTACTGATACTCTCTATGATCTTGCTTATAATTTTCCGTTCCAGTGGTATGCTTTAACCATGCGTAAAACTCCTCACCTTCGGTTGGATTTGTCCAATACTCCATTCCACCATCATCAGCATAATACATCTTTGTGGTGACCTTAAGCTGCTTGACCGCCCCTTGAGTTCGATAACTTTTCATCTTATCTAGAACTTCATAACTCGAGTCGTATCCAAATACTGGCTGATTCCAAACTTCACTATCTCTTACAACCTCAGCCGCAAAACCTCGATTAAGTCGGCCAATCTGATTGGCTAAAATAATATGAAAAGAACCAGGGTTAACATCACGGCATTCTGGTTTAACTAGAATTTTTTGGTCTTGATTATTTCCGCTAGACTTAACAATATACTCTTTTCCTGTTTCGTCATTTCTCATCCATTCATCTTCAGCGATGGTTTGTTTACAACGAAGACCCACTTGTTTCCCATCATGTTTTTTAGCGAAACGTTTTTGTTTTTTTACTTGTGAATAATAATAGCTTAAGAGCCCTTTAAAATCAGATGATGCGAAATTAACAACGATACCATCCGAATTTATGAGTCTTTTTGCTTTTGGCTCATACACGGCCATGGCAGCATTGGTCCAGCCATTACAAATCCCTGTCCAATATTTAACTTTCTTTCCATCACTGGTGGCTTGGCGGAGAACTTTTTTAGTCAACGGATATCTATAACTACCAGTGTAAATATCAAATTTTTCCGCAGGTGAAAGTAGATCAATTTCTTTTTGACTCATATTTCTTAGTTGTTTTTTGCTGGGTCCTTTGAACTTAAGAAACCTTTTATAATGGTCGAATTGATAGGGGCCTGAATTTTCATAAATCTGCTCAATTTCACTCTTAACCTTTTTAGGAAGCTGTTCCATCCATTCATCATCGATTTCATGGGTACGGTAGTATGGTTTACTAAGCTCTGCTCTCACATTTTCCGGCATTTGATTTAACAATCTTAAAGGAATCGCCGTATACTCGAAACCAACCGGATAAGGACGATCTTTTAAGGTTTGCCAACGAAGAGCAATTCCCCCATAAGCATCCGGCCAGTAGCTTGATGACCAAGGTTTATAATTATCTGTTAGCTCTTTTTGAATTGAATTCTTTTCCTCAAATAGTTTCTTATAATTTGCAATGTAAATATCACTAGCTTTTTGCTCTTTATACTCTTTGATAACTAAAAGACCTGGAGAATTTTGTTTTCCCCACAAACTGATGTCATTTAGTTTTACCTGAGCCTGTAAAGTTACACCCCATAAGCAGGCAGTGATTGTTAGATTTATTTTAAGCAATTGTTTATTCATGAATCCCTCTCATTTTATTTATTTTAAGAAATAGTAAATTGAATATACTTGATCAAGTGGAATTCAAAATGAAGTTATTTTTACATAGAGCCTGGCCAGATGGTTTAACAAAAAAGTAGTTAGATAATGTGCGAGGTGGAATCCATGATAAAGTTTTATTTAATATTGGGTATTTGCACTATGACAATTATCTCAGCAAAGCCAATTACCTGCCCCAACTATACCCAAAATTATCCTTATACTGATGAGCAAATTATCAACTATCTCAATGAACTAAAAAAAGAATACTTCTCCCATGAACCTGAGTTTGTTCAGACTAAAATTAAATTAAAAGACTATCGAAACAAAGCTTACTACCTGGCCACAAAGCCGAACCTCGTGGGCAACCTCTTTCGCAAGAAAAAAAGAAGTAAAAAAAATAAAACCACTTATATAATTAACCGGAGTATTTATTTTAAATATTGTGGGCCAGGGCCATTGGCCATGAAAGCCATCCTTTTGCATGAACTCAAACATCTCTATGATTATTACTTATGGAACAAGGGGAAAACTATATTGTTTGGATTAAAGTATCTGCTCTCTAAAAAATTTCATATGGCTTATGAAAAAAGAACCGATTGCTTCAGTTTAAAAGCTAATCCAGAGTTTCAAAAAGGTTTAGCTCAATATCGCAAATGGGTCGTAGAGATGATTCGCCTTAATGCTAAAAACCCATTAAAAAAAATTAAAGCTAAGAATACCATTTATTATTCAGAAGCCGAGTTAAAGGATCCTCATTTTAATTGTAAAGAATAACACAAGGTTATTTCATTAACAGTGGCAAGTTTTTTGTGGGCTCGGCGGCTGCCATACACATGTAGAAGGTCCTCCCCCATGTGGAGGAGCTGGTTCATATGTACAACTATTGAAATCGAGTTGGTTACAAGGAATAGCTTTAGGGCCACAACCATGAATTGGATCATAATCACAACGAGATTGAGCAACACAAGCACCTTGATTCATTCCCATTGGTTCACACATATCATCATATCCTAAACCAGGAGGAGATGCGACCATGCAAGTACCTGGGTTTAAGTAACAAGAATTTGCTTTCTCGCAATCTGTATCAGAATTACAAGGCTGCCCTGAGTGATTTTCGCTTCCACCTGAAGCGCAACAATTTTGAGATCCCATTCCGCAGTTATCACCACAATTATTATCACCTGCTAAGGTGCCAAAACAAGTATTTGCAGCGATACTATTACAAGTTGGGTTTGCAGTACAATCTCCACAGGTGAATCCAATGGCACCATTGTTCGAAGTTAACCCACATTTGTCTCCTGTATTAAAAACAACTTTCTGATCATCTATTATAATTTCCTCGCACTGAAACTCTCCTTGATTATTCATTTTGAGAATTTGCAGCGAATTACATTCAGGAATGTCCTTACAATAAGCTCTACCCATATAATTAATTCCAGTTTGAACTTGATTTTTATCGCAACGATACGTGTCTCGGTTATTCCACCAATGCTGAATAGAGAAGGGCATACTAGAGCATATAGGCTCATACAGATCCACATCTCCCGTTTGATTTCCAATTGCGTATCCTTTTAAATAAGGTTGATTAGTGGGACAACCCATTGCCGAAACCATAAAAGTTACACAAACTCCATTTTGCTCTATTGCTCCAGGACCCGCGCAAATGGATGAGAGAGCTTCATCTAAAGAGATAAATGATTCAGTTTCTCCAATTGAAGACAATCCCTGAGTGCTCAAAGCGTAACAGTTTTCAATATTACCTGTAGTAGAGTTTAAGCTAACTTTTGCTAAAGCCACAGACCGAAAACTTAATGCCTTGTTAAATTCATTATTCTCTAAAATTCGATTATATTGAAAAACAATTTTCATTAAAGTTGGGTTATTAGCATCTCCTTGAATGCCAATTGATTGCAATAAATACTTTCCTTTAAATCTCGCGCCACCCACAACAAACTCTCCAATTTGAATAGGGTTCCCATCTTCATCTAAATCATTTATTTCTATTGTTTGAGGAGTTGTTCCATTATATTCATAAAGAGGAGCAGGTGCTGGTTGCCCTTGAGTTGGCACTGGTAATGGTTGATCTTCAAATAACCCAGTACAAGCGGCTCGTGAACTTAAGTTTCTACTTACCACTGCCATCTCTGCTCTAATTTCATCTCTTAGCTCAGCAGTTTTTGAAACTTTGGTAGCATTCTGACTCAGACGCATAACCGCTAAGGCAATCACAGCAGTAATTCCCAGTGAAATAATGGCCTGAGGTAAACTAAAGCCCAATTGGTTTTGCTTAATTAATTTTTTCATAAAATTTTCTCAATTTAATGATGAATCTAATCCCTTCATCATATTTAAAATTAAAAGATTTTTTTAGCACGAACATTCCTTTTGATTTGGAATAATCCATGCACACTCATTTGGAGGAATGAAGCCCGATGCGTGATCATAAGTACAGCTACCTTCTGTTGGTAAATCAGCACATGGAGTTGTATAATTAGGCATACACATTCCACTCCCCCATGAACATTCCGGTAAGTTACAGTTACTTTGGTCATTATTTTCACAATTAGGTGACCACGCTGGCCCTGGTCCTTGACAAAATCCCGGAACATTAACACAAGCTCCTGACTGCCAACAGTCAGCATCAGTTACACAACTAATACCATCTAATGATCCACGACCAGCATTATTTGGATCTGAGTCACAACAGTCCATCGAACCTAAACCACATAGCCCACCACAACCATCATTATTTGCAGGCTGCCCAAAGCAAGCAAGAGGTATATTATCTTCACAAGATGGCGCTGTAGAGCAACCGCAGCTAAAACTAATTACATTATTCTCTGATTTTATACCACATGACATTCCATCATTAACTGTGGTTTTAATAGGATCAATGGTAATAGCCTCACATTCAAGTTGCCCATTAGAATTTAAACGTAAACTTTCAAGTTCCTCACACTCTGGAACATCTTCACAAATAGCTCGGCCCAAATAATTAATTCCCGTTTGAATTTGATTACTAGCACAGCGATAAGTATTTCGATTTGTCCACCAGTGCTGTATTGAATATGGCATACTCGAGCAAACAGGCTCATACAATTCCACATCACCAGTTTGCCCTCCAATAGAATATCCTTTTAGAAAAGGTTTATCATGGGGACACCCCATTGCTGAAAGCATAAATGTTACGCAAGTCCCATTTTGCTCAATAGCGCCAGGTCCAGCACAAATGGTAGAGAGCGCCTCTTCTGGAGTCATGTAAGACCCTTGAACTCCCTGGGAACTTAACCCCTGATTTGAATAGGTAAAACAATTATCAACACTATTCCCAGTCAACTCAACTTTACCTCGTATTCGAGAGACAAACTTGCTCGGCATATTTACTGATCCTTCATATTGATTGATGATGTGATATTCAAGAGCTAAGTAAAATAAAGATGCATTCGTTTCATCGGGTTCAAGAGAAATGGAATACAAAATATAATAAGAAAAGTATTCTCCACCTAATCTAAAATTATAAACAGTCACAGGGTTTCCATTCGCGTCTTCATCATTGATGGGTACACTAAAGGGATTTTGTCCATCATAAGTATATAGTGCCGTTAAAGAGTTAATAGGCTGGTTTTGAAGAAAGCCTTGGCAAGCGCTTGGACTATGAAGAACGTCTCCTATTAGCGCAAGTTCATTTCTAACTTTGTCTCGAATTTCTATGGATTTATTAGATTTAGTAGAACTCTTGCCCATATTAAGAATGGCAATAGAAAGAGATGCCACTACTCCCATCATTACCATGACCTGAGCTAAACCAATTCCTGAATGATTTTTTCTAATAAGTAAGTCCATCAAATAATACTCTCTATAGGGGTATTATACCTTACAAATTAAAACTTTATACAATTGGAGGTATTTTCGAATATTAGCTGACCAAATTAATTGGCACTAAGAAAGTTCTATTTAAAGTGAAGCTTTTTAATTATTTATTTCTTTGCTCACAATTAAGATCGACAAAAGCCTGACCCAATCGCTTGATAAAGCTTTTCTCACCTTCTCTTAGCCACTTTCTTGGATCATAAAATTTTTTATTAGGCTTATCGTCTCCGTCTGGATTTCCAATTTGACTTTGCAAGTAGCTTTCATTTGCTTGATAAAATTGGCGAACACCATCCCAAAAGGCCCATTGCAAATCAGTATCAATATTCATCTTGATAACACCATAACTAATAGCTTCACGAATATCATCTTGACTTGAACCACTACCTCCATGGAAAACAAAGTTAAGTGGATTTTTTCCATTTAAATTAAATTTATCTTTTACAAAATTTTGTGAATTCTTCAGGATAATAGGAGTCAAATGAACATTTCCTGGCTTGTACACACCATGCACATTTCCAAAACTAGCTGCGATAGTAAAATGTGGATTAATCTTAATTAAGTTTGCATAGGAGTAAGAAACCTCCTCTGGCTGAGTGTATAACTTAGAATTATCTATGTCGGTATTATCCACGCCATCTTCTTCACCACCTGTTACTCCCAATTCAAGCTCTAAATTTATACCCACTTCTTTAAAATTATTTAAATATTTTGCACAAATCTCTATATTTTCTTCTAAAGGCTCTTCCGACAGATCCAGCATATGTGAACTATAAAGAGGATATTTAAATTTTTCAAAATGCTTTTTACTCTCCTCAAAAAGACCGTCAATCCATGGAAGAAGCTTCTTTGCCGCATGATCAGTATGCATGACAACTGTCACTCCATAAGCTTTAGCCATTTGATGAACATGATGAGCAGCTGCGATACCACCTTGAACTTGTGAGAAATGCGCATCTCCAGAAAGACCTTTACCCGCATTAAATGCTGCTCCGCCATTGGAAAGCTGAACAATAACTGGGCTATTAAAATGCTGTGCCGTTTCTAAGACTGAATTAATACTAGAAGATCCCACTACATTCACCGCAGGTATGGCATATCCATTTTCATTAGCATCCCTATACAAGTTGTGCACTTCATCACCAAAAAGAACCCCTGTTCGAAACTTAGTCATAAAATCTCCTTAATTAACCTCAGTACGGGGTTAAAAAATAAATGATAGCAAGCAGATACTCCTGAGTTTAAAAAAACAAGAAGCTCTAGGAGAAGGATTTTATTATTGAGGGAGCATACAATGAAGAATGCAACCGAAATGATAAAAGTCTTCGACGCAGAGATTCGACGTTTATTCCGAACTCAGGTTAATTAATAAATGTGAGCATTTTAAATCGATTTAGCAATCTTGTCTGCCTTTTTCTTCACAATCTAAAAAAAAAGAAGGGACTAGCTTACACGATTTAAAATTATATCGAATTGAGTATTTGGTGAATCATAATTTAGTGAAATCGATCCAGAATTTTTTTCAATTATTTTCTTAACAAGGGCCAAGCCTATTCCAGTTCCATCTCCTACTTTTTTTGTGGTATAAAAGGATTTGAAAATCTTATCTCCCTCTTCTTTTTTTAAACCGTACCCAGAATCAATCACAGAAAGTTTTAGTTTTTTTTCTCCGTCATTACTGATCACAATACGAACAAATGGATCCGCCATTTCTTTAACCGCATCAACTGCATTTTTGACTAAATTAATGATCACCATTGAAAGTTCACTCGTAAATCCCATGATATTATCTTTTCCCTCAATGCTATTTTCAAGGGTAAACTTAATCCCATTTTTCGATAGGAAAGGATTCAATAAAAACTCTAAATTTTGTACTAACCCACCCAAACTAATAATTTCTCGATCATCAAAATTATTATCCATACGAGAAAGACTTTTCATTGTCTTGGTAATTTCCCTCAAATAATCAATTGATTTGGCAGCTAAGGCCACTGGCTCTTGAATGTCCTCACTCGAGGCATCCTCTGCCAATTTCTTTTGAACAGTTTCAATATTTGCCTTTGCCACCATTAACGGATTATTTATTTCATGAATCAATGTCGCTTGAAAATAGCCCAAAGTAGCTAGTTGTTCGTTTATTTCAGATCTTTTGACTTCTGCCCTTAGTTTTTCTTTTGTTTGCCTTTGTTTAGTAATATCCATTCCAATAATTATAACTTCATTATTATTGTTAAACTTACTTGCATTTAATAACAAAAAACGCTTTCCCTTCTCTTCATCAATTTCAACTTCAAATTGCAATTCCTCTAAGCCTGAATTAAAGAAATTCTCCATAGTATCGGCAATATTCGGATTGGTATCAGCCCCTAAGAATCCGACCGTTTTCCCCACAAAATCATCAATCTTTGCTTCATAGGCATTCGCCAAATGTTGATTAACACCTAAGTATTTTAAATCTCTGTTTATCCAAGAAACAAACCCAGGTACGGTATCAATCAATGTGCTATGTCTTTCTTCTTTTTCTTTAACCCTACTTTTAAATTCAATCAGATCTGATATTTCTTGTGTAAAAATATAAACCAATTCATTATCAACAATAAAAGTCGTTAAATAATTCTGCTGACCTGAAATAAATTCACGTTGAATTTTAATGGAATTTTGCAAACATTTTAAAGCCTCTTTAGTTAAAAAATCACGATCTGTTGTTGAAAGATTATCCAAAAAAATTGATCCCATTTGATTACAGGCCGTAATGTGCTTATCCTTGCCAACACAAATAATAGGATTAGGGTAAATTTTTGCGATGTCAGACATAATCTTTTTATCGAATAATTTTAGAATTTCTTAATAATTCAATTACTATTTAATTATTAAAAGCAATGTAGTACAGTTCTCATTAGAATTTATTGACGATAAATATAAGATAATTACAAAAGAGGAAAAAAGAGATTTCCCTACCGAACAAGTCAATAGAGATATATATATGAAAGAAAAAAACCTTATTGCTATTAACTTATTCCTTTCCAGTCTCGTTATCCTTTTTTTAATTTGGTATATTTATTTCTTCCAAAAATCCACTGCAGTTCCTACCTGGCTTCACTTGCTTCCTTATTTAAATGCAATTTTTAACTCTTTTTCATTTATATGCTTGATTAAAGCAGTTAGAGAGATCAAGAAAAAAAATATTGAACGCCATAAAAAACTAATCTTTCTCAGTCTTTTTTACTCTGCTTTGTTTTTGGTATCATATCTAACTCATCACTACTTTGTTGGAGATACGAAATTTCTAACTCATGGGTTATTAAGACCAATTTACTTCTTTATTCTCATCACTCACATCGTAACTTCTATTATTGTTGTTCCTCTCATCATGATCTCAGTTACCTTCGGATTAACCAATAAAATTGATCGTCACCGAAAATTAGTCAAATGGACATACCCCATTTGGTCGTATGTCTCTGTCACCGGTGTTCTCATTGTCATCTTTATAAAGTTTCTAAACACAACCTCTTGAAATTAGAATGTCTGATTGTCACAACTTTGCCTCGATCTATCTAATATATTGCACATAAGTATCTCTTAAAAAACAATGTAATTTTAACAAACCTCCTACCAACAATGCCTATCTATCGTTAACGTGGCTTCACTGTTTGCTTATGACTTTTTCAGGGGAGGGAACTATGCAATCTATATCCTTTAAACTGTTTACTTCGATCATTTTGCTTATAACTCTAATGAGTTGTGGAGAAATAAAAAAGTTTGGAAAGAAAACAGATAAAATGCGAAAGCTTTCTAAGAAGATTTATAAAAATTCCGCTGAATCCACAAAAAATTTATGTCATGCCTTTATTCAAGGACGTCAAGGAAACTCCTCCATATCAAGAAATGATAGCTTAATGAAACTAGTTGATCCCATGTCAGATTTTAGCATGAAGTTAATGTTCGCTGGTAAATTCATACAGGGCTTTGAGTTTCAACTTTTTACAAAAAATTGTGGAGAAGGAAGCAAAGAATATGAAAGACTCGTAGAAGATTCTATCGCTGAATTTTATCGATCAGTCTCCAGCCTCTCAGGAAGAATAAACCTTAAAACTGACTATACAAAACTCTTCACGAGTCGAAAGAAAAAACATAATGACGAACAGGTCTTTGCTGCTATTGGATTAACCATGCATAAAATTAATCGTATGCAGGAATATAACAAAGGAACTCTGCAACGAAACCCTAAATCGCTTCATTCTTTTCTCGAGGAAACCATCAAAAAAGATTATGAAGGAAAAGCTGTGCCTCATTATTTAAGAGACATTACACTTCATTCATTTAAAAATATTGTTCTCGATTTATTTGAGATAAAAATGAACTCGTTACTCGTTTTGGCCCTTAAAGAATTTGCAGAAGATAAAGATACGGTAAAAGGAAAGAGAAAAAGAAAAATGATTTTATATGTATCATCTTTTGGTAGACTTGGAAAAATTGCACTTAAGTCTGAATATGATAAGAGAGAAGTTGAAACACAAAAAAGAATTAACTATTACTTAACTAAGTCTCTTGATACTTATAACTATCTTCACTCTGTAGGTAGGCCAGTTAAGTTTCAAAAAAAATTAAGACACATATTTAAAAATATTATGGTTTCCAAAAGCCAAAAGACTCAAAGTTTATCCACGGCCAAAGGTAAGAATATGGTAAAGTTCATATCTCTTATGGATGAAGTAAATCAAACCAAATAACTACCTTGATAATTTCAATAATTGATCGATTAAAGGCTTTAAGGGCTGACCGAATTCGGAACTTCCTTTAACTTTAATACCATTTTCAGTCGTAAACCCACTAGCATACTGTGTGAACTCACTTGAAGGAGCTTCATCCGCACGATACAGACCTTTTATGCGACGATCGTTAAGAGATGTAGCTGTCTCACCTGGAGATGGATACCATACGAAGTCAGGGATATTGCTAGTATGCCATCTTCCACCAATTATTTTGAAATTTGAATCTAGTTCAAGATCATAAATGAAATTCTTTTCCATAAAATTTGACGTTAGTACTGTTCCTGGAACTTTTTCCTGATGAGCATAAATAATTGTTTTAATCCCCACGACATACTTAACTTTAGAGTGACGCCCCCGGCGCCAGCTTCTCCTTGCCAATTGCTTTTTCAATGATAAAGCATCAGATAATTTTGCTCTGACTGGCTTAGATTTATTTTTCAAATCAAGGTATTGATATTGATATTTCAAAATGGGCATATTATTGACAACATAATTTCTAGAATAATCCATAACTAAGAATTTTTTCTTTAGTCCAATTATATTAGTCAATGCCATATGAAAGTCAGCGACCTCTAAATCTTCACCGCATGGCCCTTTGACCTTCCGTCCTTCACATCGATCCCCTATTATGTCTACGAGATATTGACCATGGGACCAAAGTAATGTGGCCAAGACTGATAAGTCAGTAGGAGTAAACTCTACCCAAAGACCATCCTTCCATGAGCTTTTGGCCCGAACACTTTTGCTAGGCATAGACACACTTCCCGAGGCAGCACTCCACCCGTGACACAAGCCAACCCAATAGGGAATACTTCCCCCTCTAACTTCTGTGTCCGCTAATTTCCATTGAGCTCTACTTAATGTTAATTCTTTATCTCCTAAAAGAACATCATACTTCTCAGCGGGAGAAAGATCTTTTATTTTTCCAGAATTAATCAGTTCCTCTGTCGTCAATTTAAAAAACTTATTTCGATTAGAAGAATAACTGGAAGAGGGTGACGAAAATTTTGGATGCAAAAAACGAAAACTTGCTGCCCCAAAGAGATATGGCCAGGAGTAACCACGCCAAGAAAAAGTCTTTCGTGCAGAAAGATTCATCAATGATTTTTCTTCCATTTTCAATAAATTATTTTCTTGAAATTGTAGGGAAATTTTTTGTGAGTCTTCTTGTTCTTTACTTACCGAACTCTTTCTCATTAAAGTTTTGTGATCAACTCTTAAAATTTCCGTACTATAACTACTAAAGCAAATTAATAAAAAAAAGCTAGAGACCAAGTATGTCACGGACAACCTCATTTTTTACTTTTGGATTTAAGGAACGATGAACCATTTTTTCAGGATCGACAATTAGGAGGTAGTCAGGATGGTCCCATCGTGAACGATCTGTCCATTGCCCCTTACCAATATGATAATACTCTCCTGCTTCTTTTGTTATGTTTAACTGATATGTATATGTTTTAGTTACAATATATGTTCCAACATAGTTGGGGTCATCCACATGTGGGCTTGCTGTAAAAACCCATGCTTTAACCGACAAGTTATTCCCCTCTTTAATAATTTTAAATTGCACCTTATATACCGGAACATTCCACACTGGATATTTTGGATCAGTATCCATTACAAATGATTGCTTTTTATCTTGGAGATAAACCTGAATAAAGCGATGGAACTGTTCTGGATAAATATCAGCAAAAATATCATCCCAATCGGAGTTATTTCTCACCCCATACATTTTCACACCTTTTTCAATCAGCTCATAGCTTTTTAGAATAAGGGCCTTCTGATCTTTAACATCAAATTTTATCTTGCGAATAATCCGTGATTTGTTTGGCTCAGGAACTATCAGCGAGACAATTGACCAGGGATAACAAAGTCCTGCCCATTCAACTGATCGAGGGTTGTATAAGTTTTTTTCTTCAAAGAAAGCTGTTTTAGGGTCAACTCGAAAACGCTTCTTATAGTAGCGATCATATTTTCCTAACGGCGAATTATTTGTGCTCGTTCCTGAAGAAAATAAATTTTTTTGAAAACTTGGCCACCACCAGGAAGACCAAGGTTTCACATCTCCCTCATAGGTACGAATCTTCCCATCAACTAGTTCTTTTTTAATTTTCAAGATTCCATGCTGTTTGGTTACTGATTCATATTCTTTTCCTGCAAAGGGAACCCCATTCGAGTAATAGTAGTCGTTTGTTTCAGAAACATCTACTTCTTCTAAAAGGAGACTTACTCTCTTTTGCTCAAACAGTTCTGAGCCAAAGGTTAAAAAAATCGGAGATAAAATGAGAAGTATAAAAAGATATAATTTCATATGAGTCTTGCCTTTTATACAACAAGCGCTTGTCCTATGAACAAGCGCTTAAATATTTCTAATCAAAAAACTTTTTAATAGTTACAACTATCTTTGATGTGTGGTGCTTCTGCGATTAAGCGGTTTATTTTTACAGCTAACGATTACACGACCGGTATCTTGAGTTTGTTGAGCTTCTGGATTCTCTCCAATCGTCGTATTAATTTTTTCGAGACACCACTCTTTAAGTGAACCTTCATAATTAACCAATTCTGTACAGTTTGCATTAAAATCTTGGGCAAATGTTTTTAAAATTTCTTTAAAACGTGGGCACATGAAATTATAAGGATCAATTTCAATATCAAACTCTTTGGCCACAACTTTATTCTTATTGGAAATAAGTCCAGCTTTTAAGAAACGACTTGTTTCCGCTTGCATTTCTGAATCTTCTAATTGTTCCCAATCATAAACCGCGTTTGAACAACTAATAACGATTTCCGAAGGTGGTTGTTGATAACCATAATTGGTATAGTTAACGCAACTATCTTTAAATTTTTTAAATGATAGTTTCTCTCCGTAGGAAAAAGCAGAGAATGAAACAAGCATTAGTGTTCCTAATAAAATTTTAATCATAATAGTCTCCCTTCAAAATGATTCTGATTTTTAAAAATGTAAAAATAATGAATACACATGTTTCTTTTTATTTTGGATAGAGAAATGGTAACAAGAAGATTTTTAAAAGAGAATTATTTTTTAGATGTATTATCTTTCATCAATGTAACAATGTTTTGAATCAAGCCAAATTTTTGAGAGAATATACCCAAGGAAAGTGAAAGAATTGAGAGCAAAATACCAATATAAATTTCATCTACTTCGGCCCATATTCCATTTCGTTCGACTAAACGCCAAACAGTGACACCTATAGCGGAAAGAGAGCAAGTTAAAACGAAATGAATGTCGCTTATCTTATATTTTTTAAACATCTGCCCATATAAAACAGGAACCAACAAGCATGCAGAAGAATAAGACCCTAGTGTCTTCCAGACGGCTTTTATGCTGCCATCAAATGAATTGGCCAGAACGAGAGAAAGCCCTCCTATAAGCACAACTCCAAAGTGAACTGAGTGCTTAAACTTCTTTATTAATTTAGGAAACAGATCATAATTAAAAGTAGTGGAAGCAACGAACAAGTAACTGTCGATCGTACTAAGAATAGTGGCCACTATACCCGCTAGGACTAATCCACGCAGTCCCGAAGGCAATAATTGAAGAAAATAATAAATATAGGCAGTCCCGGAGTCGGCTTCTCCCCCTAAAACAGCTCTGGCATACAATCCGCCTAGAGTAGTACAGACATCGAAGCAAATCCAAACTATGGTTGATATATATATCCCTTTTTTGGCCACAGCTTCAGATTGGGCAGCAAACACTCTTTGGTAGAAATTAGGGTCTACTAGGGTTGAAAGAGCAATGATCCCCCAAACAAAAATTGTTAAGATACTCTGTCCCCCAGTAGGGTCAAAATGCCCTGCAGGTAAATTCTCCTGTAAGAAACTAATACCTCCATATTCAGAAAATGAAAATAACACCACGAGAAGAACGGATAAGCACATGACAAAAAATTGAACCATATCACTAAAGACAACTGCGCGAAGTCCACCGAAGCTAGAATAAATTAAAATAAAGGTGAGCCCTATCATCATGCTGTAATTGAGAGAAAAACCAAATAAACTTTTAATAATTATTCCAACACTTAGAGTATAAGCAATGGGGACCACATTAAAGAAATTAAATATGGCAGCAACCTTTGCTGATTTTGGACCAAATTTATGCTTAATGAGTTCGGGTAAAGTTATTGATTGCGTTTGTTTGATTTTAGATACAAGAAAAAGAGCAAAAATAAGATAAGTAACATACCAAAAAACACCTTGAGTGAGGAAATTATAAATTCCGTACTCAAAGGAAATTTGTGTCACCCCCAATATTCCACCGTACCAAGTGGCCACTAAAGTTCCAACAAACAGAGGAAGAGTAAGTTGGCGACCCATTAAGAGAGTTTCAATAATACCATTCCTATCATCTTGCTTGGTCGATTTGATTTTTTTCTTCTTAGAATTCCCCCAGATAACTGCAATAATGGTAAAAATAAAAACCAAAGAAAAGACGATGAAATCAAATTTATCTAGAAATGAAAAATAAGACTGTGACAAGTTCATACTTTTATCGTTTTTACTTATCTGAAACTAAGTCAACACTTAATGCATGCCGTTTATTTTGAGAAGTTTTTACTTTAATAAAAAGCGTCGAGTTACTATCAGTTCCAGTTATTCCTTCATTGCTTGGAACCGTGATTGACCAAAAAATATCTTTTGGAAATTCATAAAGCTCATTATTTACATTTATAGGGTAAAATCCAACAAATACTTCACCTGCGTTAACTTGATTTACAACACAAGGAAGCTGGCAATATATTAAATAGATATTGTCGTTATTTCGAATCTCTAAATGAAGCCTAACCTCTACTTCTGTTTCTTTCACCTTGATATCTTTAAAATTACTGCTAAGAACATCTTGAGAAAAACTATTACTTGAAATCACAAAGAAGAAGGTAATTATAGAGGTAGTTACGAACAATCTATTGAACATGTTGTTTTCCTTATTAATAAATGCTGTATCACGGAGTATGCCGCAATTGAGCTGGTATCATAGGAAAAAGACTGTATCGAAGTAGAAATTATACATGTTAAAGATTTGTTAATTTATAACTAACCACACTATTACGATAACTTAAATCACATAAGGAATAAATCGATAGCGAACTTTCTCCATATAGCTTTGATAGTCTTCAAATTCTTTTAGATGATTCTCTTCTGTAATTGCTCGAAAGTAGTACAAGAGGGAAATCATCATTAGTCCGATACACTGAAAAATGGCCAACTGATATTGCCCCCCAAGAAAGGAAAAAAGTGCATAAGGAAACATTACTAACCACCAAGAAATATTTTTAGAAGCATAGGCCGGGTGGCGAACGAGTGAATAAGGTCCTTTATCAATGACTCCACGATAGGTGAGATTAGAAAACCTAATTCCAAAATAGACAGTAGATAAACTATAAATAACAATAGAGCTCAAGGCGAAAAATATAAAGATTAATACAATCCATGAGGTTTCAAATTGCAAAAAAGCTTTGTCAGATGGAGTATTAAAAAATTTCCCATAAAGCTCTCGAAAAGGTGGATAGCAAAGTAAAGTCACTACCCAACCAAGCATGGTTGGCTCAATTGAGAGATTGGTATTTTTGAACCAACGACAAGCAAACAAATAACCCATCAACCCAACTCCTACATCCGTATAAAATAAGAAAGATTGACAAACATTTAAAAAGTCTAAATTGAATTGGGCAAGGTTTTGAACATGATATCCATTTTGAGAAATATTACCTAAAAAACTTAAATTCATGACAAAAGATTTTGATTGGCTGATAAAAAACACAAACATAGTCGGAATAAAGAAAAATTTCACAATAATCGAACGAAGGTTTATCAAATCTTTTTTAGGAAATGTAAATGATTCTTCGGTAAGAAGCTGATGGTAAAAATAGACAAAAATTGAACTCATTGAACTATAATAAGGCGTGGGGTTATCCTCATCATGATGAAAGAGTAATGTAAAAAATGTATAAACAACCATAAAAGCAGGAAAGATATAAACTAAGCCGTTTATAAAAAAGAAAAATGATCCGTAGAACTCTTCCGGTTTATCAAATTTAAATGTGGGCATCATTCGGTAAAAAAAATAGGTTAACGAAAGAAAAAATAAAACTCCCAGACTTTCCTTTGCCCAATTGCTGAAAAAAACTTTCATATCATTATTTTTGAGATCAAAAACATTAAAATATTGATAATCCTTACTTTTGACCCAAAAGAAAATTTCACATGCTCCCATAACTAAGCCCACAATTATAATATTATAGAATTGCCGCACTAAAAATTGAGCATGGGATACATTCATATTTTTATAGGTAAAATATTGAACTAATATTAAGACGAATAAACCTATCAGTCCTACGTAAACAGAATGACCGGTTAATGGTGAAAATTTTTTATTTTGATTACTTTGATCTCCTTTCTTATTGAAGGAGTGCTCGGTTTTAGTTTTTTTATTTCCCATAATTTATACGCTAATTCTGTGGCTTGTACCAATTGTTCTTTCAATGGATAATAGATGACTTCTAGGATAGGTTTTTAATTTGAATATGTAAAATTAGGCCGCTTTTTGAATTTCGTAATTTTGATATACCGAGAAAAAGTATTCTTCAATAACTTGATTAACTGAATTGAGATCAAACTCGAAAGAATCGCTATTGTATTCTAACTCTACTTTTTGGAAGAGATCACCTATTTTTTTGGCCCCAAGGTTTCTGGCCATCCCTTTTATATAATGAGCTTTCTCTTTTATTTTAGTAGCGTCATTCTTTTCAATTAAACCAACTAACTCTTGTAAGGATACATTCAATTCGTCTTCAAACTGAAAAAATAATTCTTCAAATAAATCTTTGTCAGCAAAGTAAATTGCGTCAATCTGCTCTTTATCAATTACTGGTTCTTTAATTTCAATTGATTTTTCAAGGGAAACAATCTCCTCATCCAAAGATACAGTAGTATCTTCATTCACTTTTGTATTTTCACTTTGATTAAATATATTTTCCATATTTTCCAATTCACTTTCCCGTATAATGGGAGTGAAGTTAGACTTTATTATATACTGAACTTGATCTTTGTGAACTGGCTTAGATAAAAAATCCACCATCCCTGCATCCAGACATCTTTTTTTATCATCTTCAAATACATTTGCGGTCAGAGCAATAATTTTACCTTCAAAGTTATAGCAATCTCTTAATATTTCAGTGGTTGCATCGATCCCGTTTAAGCCTGGCATCTGGATATCCATGAAAATGAGGTCGTAGTTGACTCTTTTGGTGGCGTTAACAGCATCCCAACCATTTTGTGCAAAATGAGGCTTATATCCAAAGTTTCCTAAAATGCCTCCAATCACTTTTTGATTTATTAAATTATCCTCAGCTACTAGAACTCTTAAGGGAATTAGTTCTGCCAATTTACTTTTCATAGGTGTTTCTACTGACTGCCTTATAGCAATTTTCTCACCACGCTTTAAAGAGCACTTAATATAAAAAGTTGAACCTTCTCCAATCTTTGACGTAAAATCGATAGTTCCCCCCATTAGCTCAACCAGCTTATAGCAGATACTTAGACCTAACCCTGTTCCCCCAAAATGCTTATTAATAGAAGCATCAGCTTGAGAGAATGGTTGAAAGAGACGATGCCCATCTTCGTCCTTTATCCCAATCCCAGTATCCTTAACCAGAATAGTGATATCATAGCTGTTACTTTCTTTATTATAGTTGGTAATAGGTTCAATTTTAACTGATCCTTGATTAGTGAATTTTATAGCGTTGCCTATTAGATTAAACATAATCTGCCTTAATCTAGTAGAATCAGATAAAACCCATATATCGGTACTTTGACTAAGATTAATTTCATAATTAATCCCTTTTTCCTCCGCTTTGTTCTTCAGTAAGAGAAAGCTTTCATGTAGCACTTCTTTTAAATTAAAATTTTCATAAAACAATTCTATTTTTCCAGCTTCAATTTTACTAAAGTCGAGCAAATCGTTTAATATATTTAAAAGAGACTCTGCTGAATTTTTAATAATTTTCAATTGATCTTCTAAGTCAGGGGTCAAGTCCTTCTCGAGCATTAAATCGACCATACCAATAACACCATTCATAGGTGTTCGTAATTCATGACTCATTGATGCTAAAAACTGACTCTTTGCTATTGTTGCTTGCTTACTTTCCTTTAAGGCATCTTTTAATGATTCAGTCCTCGATTTGACCTCTTCCTCTAAGCCTTCATTCAATTGCTTAAATTTTGTTAAAACTTTAAAGAAATTTGCCCGCAATATGGAAATCTCAAATGGTTCATCAATAATAGTTTCATTACTGTCTAGAAGTTTTGGATCTCCAACCAATGAGTTAGAAACATCATTTTTTAAATTAACTATATAGTCAGCAAAGTGTTTTGCCACTCTCCTATTAAATTGAATAATGATAAGTAACGAGAATAAACCCACTAGAATCAAAACAATCATTCCAGAGTATATTGGCACAAGATAAACTTTCTTAGATGCTGAAACAATTATTTCAGATGTACCATAGTTCTTTATATTAAGTTTTTGTCTTACTCGAAAAGGGGATTGTGTGATCTCTTCATCTTCAACGATCACGACACCATTCACAACTAGTCCATAAATAAAACCAGGGTTATTCTTCATGGAGAAAAGTTCTTCTAGCTTTAAGCGCCAAATAAGCATTCCCACAGGCTTCCCATCTTTAATAATAGGAGATACAAGCCCAAATTTTTTATTCCTCCCAATGAACATTGTCTCAAGTCCGCCAATGGATTCCTTCTTTAATAATTTAAAAAAGGGAAACACTTCAGAAGAAGTATCAAAAACAATTCTCTCTGATGGATCTAGTATATAAATATCCTCAATATACTGTGACCCTCTAAGGCCATTAAATATCTTCTCAATGCTTTTTTTGCTTCTTTGATCGTTGCCCATAAATTGAATGAGGAATTCATTTTGAGCTGTAATTTTAATTTGATCAGTTAAGGATTTTAAAAGTGTCTCAACTTTTATTTTTTTATTAATCGCCTGATTGAGTGTTTCTGCTTGTATTTGATCACTAGCTTGATAAACATAAGAACCTCCAACAATCATTGTCCCCAATGAGAATCCAATAATCAGATACAACCTGATGTGGGAAAAAATCATTTGTTCAAAGGTTTTATTTTTTATCAAATTTATTAATCCGTCAGAAGTAAAGACCAAGCCATTTTGGACTTAAACCTCATCTTTCTTCCGATCGGATTAATACGGCAATACTTGAGTGATTTATTCCACCTCGTTAATTAACTTATTGTTTTTATTTATAAACTTTCATTTTTCCAGCTTTAAGCCTTTGTAAATACTCGCTTACCATAGGAACCAATTTACGAGATAAAAAGATCATCCCAATTACATTTGGAAGGGCCATAGAAAGTAACATTAAATCTGAGAAGTCGATTACAGCACCAAGCTTCAATATCGGTCCTAAAATGATCACAAAAACATAAATAATTCTATAAATCTTATTTGATTTCTCTCCAAAAAGTGTTTGCCAAGCTTTTTCCCCGTAATACGACCAAGAAATCACTGTAGAGTAAGCGAAAATAACTGAAGCTATTGTTAATAACATCGGCATTATAGGATGAATTGAACTAAAGGCTAGAGCCGTGATCTGAGCCCCTTTACCAGTCACTGATGGATCTAAATGTGCCCCTGTAATTAAGATCGCTAAAGAGGTCATTGTACAAACGATATGGGTATCAATGAATGGTCCAATCATCGCCACAACACCTTCTCTAACCGGCTCATCTGTCTTTGCAGCAGCATGAGCAATGGCAGCAGACCCAACACCTGCTTCGTTAGAAAAAGAAGCTCGCCTTACCCCTTGAACAAGAACACCAATCATACCTCCTGCAAACATTGCATCTGGATTAAATGCCTGACGAAAAATTTCTCCAAACATGGCCGGTACTTCACCGAGGTTTCCTAATATTATTGCTAAGCAGCTTAAAACGTAAAATCCACACATCAAAGGAACCATCTTCGAAGTAACTGCAGCAATCCGGGAAATTCCCCCAAGAAGCACAATTCCAGCAAAAAAAGCTAAGGTTACACCGACTGCCCAGTTGTAATCGGCGAGAACCGGAAACTCACTGGCCAAAAGTTCAAAGGTTTGATTCCCTTGAAACATGTTACCACCACCAAAACTAGCACCAACGGTCAGAACTGCATAAACAGTCCCAAGAACTTTACCGGCCATGGGCCAGTTTCTAACTTCTGCAAATCCCTTTCTTAGATAAACCATAGGTCCACCTAGCACGGATCCATTAGATGATACGTCTCTATATAATTGAGCAAGAGTACAAGAGCTAAACTTCATACTCATACCAAAAAAGGCACTCATCCAAAGCCAAAAGACAGCTCCTGGACCACCCAACTGAATTGCCACAGCAACTCCTGCAATATTCCCTAAGCCAACAGTGGCCGAAAGGGCACTAGTGAGGGCTTGGAAGTGTGATATTTCTCCAGGATGTTTTGGATCATCAAACTTTCCGCGAATGACATCAAAGGAGTGTTTAAAGAGTTTAACGTTGAGAAATCCAAAACGAAACGTAAAGAAAATCCCTCCAACGACCATTACAAAAACAATCAGAGGAAGTTTAATAATTGGAATTTCATAAAACAAAACTGTAGCAAAGGGGCCATTTAGACGATTAAAAAAGTTATTAACAAACTCTTCAAAACCACTTGTCTTAGCAGCTGACTCGCTAGCTTGAACAGTCCAACTAAAAACTATACTCATAAATGCCACAAAACTGGCCTTTATCATTTGCATGGTACCTCCACGAATTAAATTTAAGGGGGAAGATAAACAAGAAAACTTGCTCTTTAAATCTAAATGAAATTATTTCAACCCTAAATATGTTAACCAATTGATAAAAATATCGGGCAAATCATATTATAGACAAATCGAATATAAAAGAAATATTTAGAGGCAC
>JAOHMI010000179.1 GCA_028101965.1 Bacteriovoracaceae bacterium | reverse complement strand
TTGTCTAATTAAAGCAAGTAAATATTTATTAGCTGACTGGTTGAATTAATCTTAAGTAGATTTGCAATGAATTATTTACTTTGATAATTTGTAATAATGAAAACTATTAAAAGATCAAATGAGTCGCTTCAGGAAATTTCCAAATTTTACGAATCTCTTGGTTATGGTGGAGGGGTAAAAGATAACGACGATATCTTTTTAACTTATTTGAAGGAAGAGCTAATTTGTTCTGTTCGTTTAGTTGAAGAAAACTCGGTCATCGTTCTCAGGGGAATGTTTATGTTAGAGAGGTTTCGAGGAAAGGGAAGAGGGAAAGACATATTGAATTCTCTCATTCCATATTTAGATCAAAAAGAGCAAGACTGCTACTGCATACCAAAATCAAATCTAGAAAAATTTTATGGATCAATTGGATTTAATAAGATAAATCTTAATGAATCGCCTCCATTTTTAAAAGATAGATTAACTGAATATTTAAATAAAGGTTTTGACGTTATACTTATGTGTCGAAAAGTATACTTTAACAATTATTAGAACATTAAGAAAGAGCGTTATACAAAGGATATATAATGAACAATTCACCCAGAATTGAAACTGAGAGGTTATTGTTAACTTGGCCAAATGATGAACAGATTAATCAGTATTATAACGATATCCTCAATTCAAATATGTTTGATACAATTTTATGGGATGGCCCTGAGGGGGAATCTGATTTACCCGATTATTGGAAAAATGCAAAATTAACAAACCCAAATGAATTTGAACAAAAATTAAGTTTTGCTATTATAAAAAAAGACTCTCACGAATATATCGGGGGATGCGATTATCGCCCAGTTGGAAATAGTCATTTTGTTGTCGATATTGGATTTGCTCTAGCGCCTAAATTTCATAATCAAGGTTTTGCTACTGAAGCTATAAAAGGTCTTGTTCATGAAGCTTTTCAAAGGCGGGGGGCAATTCGAGTTTGTGGAACAGTTTTTGTCGGCAATACTCCTTCTCGAAGGGTTTTTGAAAAACTTGACTTTACTTTGGAAGGAACTTTAAGAGGAGTTGCCTACAAAAGAGGTGAGTGGTTGGATGAATGGATGATGGGTATCATTAAAAATGATTGGAAGAATTCTGAAGTCTACAAAACTTAAAATGGATTAATAAGCCAAACTAAATACAAACCTCTTTTGAACAGCCTAGACAATAGAATTTTGGTAACTATATAAATGGTGTGATTAATGAATAAGCACACCATTTATATATTATTTTTCTTAGAGATTTCGATATTGCCAATCACACACAACTTTTCCGCTATATGAGAAATCTAAACCTTTGCTTTTTACCTTTATTTTCCCAACATATGCTGGAACCATTGTTTTTATACATGGCCTAATAATTCGATAGTTTCGATAGCAGGTATAATGAGGTTTTGTGCCTAACTCTAGATCTAGATCCACATAAAGCTTTTCAATTCCATCAATTGCACTAGCTGAATATTTAATCTTTATGTTTTCATTATTTATTTGGCGCTTATGAATTTTTAGAAGATTAAATTCTGTGTAAGGAACATCTCCTCCTATCCAGGACTCTTGCATTAATATTCTCTTATTATCTGAATCAATATCTCTAATGCCAACTCGTCCTATATTATCAAAGTTGCAAAAAAGGATACTCGCTTGTGACGCGCTGCTGGTAATTAAAAATGTGAATAGAGTTAGTTTAAATATGCTCATGATTTCTCCTTATCTTTATATTTTAAACAGTTTTTTTGTTTGAGCTGTATTTATTGGTTTACAGAGTTTTTGTATATTGGAATAAAATGAATAAAATATTCCAAAAAAGTGCATAAAGGGGAAAATGAGAATATCCATTGATCATATTAAGCAGTTTCAAGCTGTTGTTAGATATGGCAATCTGAACATGGCCGCTCAGAAAATTAGTATTAGTCCCAGTGCAATTAGTAGGTCCATTAAGATCATTGAGGAGGATTTAGGGCATTTATTATTTAATCGAGAAGGTCGAAATATTATTCTTAACCAAGAAGGCCAGCGTTTTTATCATAGATCTAAAGAACTTCTAAATAACTATGAAAATCTTTATGACCTTTCTTTTACTGAAAGTTTATCAGGTATTTATCGTGTAGGCGCTAGTCATTGGATAGCTTCTACAATTCTCCCCGCTAAATTGGATAAATTTGCTCAAAGTCACCCACAGCTTTCGTTTGAAATATATTCGCAAAATACAGATTCTTCTATTCTTAAAGTTTTATCTGGTGATTTAGATTTTGCATTGAGCTTCTCTCCTAAAAAACACTCTAGATTGGAATCAAAAATAATTCATCGTGGACAGCTATTTCTTTGTGCTAACAAGAAGCATCCTTTAATTACTGCAAAACCAAATAAATTAATAAATGAAATACAAAATTATGATTCAATCATCCACAAAGCTAATGAACTAGTTTTTTCTTGTGATAATCATGCCATGTTTCTTCAATATAACATTGAGCCTAAGTTTAAATATTTTTGGGATTCTGACTTTACGGCCATCGAGCTTTTAAAAAATAACAAAAGTTATTGGAGTATACTGCCGG
>JAOHMI010000178.1 GCA_028101965.1 Bacteriovoracaceae bacterium | reverse complement strand
ATTGATAAGGTATTAAAAGAAAAAGTGTCCAAGTATGGGCCAAAGCAAGTCCTTCTTGTGGTTGATATTGATAATACAATATTAAAAATGAATCAAAATATCGGCTCTGACCAATGGTTTTCCTGGCAAGCAAAAATCATGAGAAACAAAGACTGCCAGCCTGCTTGTGTGACAAAAAGCTTTACTGAACTCTTAAAAATTCAAGGATGGCTCTTTAGTTTTTCTCCAATGGTTTCACCAGAGAAACAAACTCCACAAATTATAAGTCAAGCCCAGTCAAAGGGAGTAAAAGTCATCGCCTTAACTTCCCGCGGTCCTGAGTTCTTTTCTCCAACAATGAGAGAATTAAAAAGAAACAAGTACGACTTCACTAAGTCACATTTTGGAAGTTCTATCCCAGGTTTTTTCAAACCATATAACAAAGAAAATTATAAAATCTTTGGTTTAAATGATGATGATTTTAAAAAGAACAAAGGTGAAAAAGTAAGAAATGCTCTTTACCAAGAAGGAGTTTTTATGACTTCGGGAATGAATAAAGGAGTTATGCTAAAATATCTTATGGGAAGATTTAACAAAAAATATTCCGCAATTATTTTTGTTGATGATCACGAAAAGCACATGATTCGTATGAATGATATCCTTGGGAATCACCCTGACCTTACTACCTTCCGTTATTCTAATGTTGATCCACAAGTAAAGAAATTTAAGGATTCTGACAAGAAAGTAGAAATTACGGCTTGGACTAAAATCAATAAGGTATTCACTGAAGTATTTGCACAATAGATTGAAGATGTTTATTATATCCCCTTATACTGAATTATTTTCGTAATGAAGTCTAAGGGGACTTTTTTTGAAAAAACCTCTCTTGCTAATTCTCCTATTAACAATTAATGGAACTTTTGCTTGGGAAATCGACTATTCAGGTGATGCAACATTTGAGCAAAGAACTTATACATCAAATGATGATATTGATCGTACCCTTGATTCGAACCAATCCATAAAAAATTATCATCAAATTTCCTTGGACACTGATTACATCAAAGCTAAATTTGCCTTCACCGGAAGAGTCGATGGAGAAGATGACAACCGTTCACTCTTGTTTATAAACGAAGCATACACTAGATTTATACTAGAAAATATTTATATTTCAGGGGGATTTCATCAATATACTAAATCCCCTTTTGAGGGATTTAAATCATTCGACAATATCAATGCACGTAATATGGACTCCCAAAGTTCTGACCCTGAAAAAATTGGAGAGCTTGGTGCATTTATAAACTTCATTCTTTTTGAGTTTGAGTTCGAAGCAGGAGTACTTGCCAATCAGTCACCAAATATTCTTCCTGCAGAAAGGTCCCGGTCCTACCCTAGTATTCCTGATTCATTAACATTAACTGAGGAGTATTTTCTTCACGGTGATGATGATTTAAGAAGAAGAAGCGATTATACAGGGTTTTATTTTTACCTTAGCAAAATGATATTCGATGGTACTTTTGAAATTATGTATCTTGATAACTTCGACAAGAATAATTTATATTACCTTTTAGACTCAACAGTCGCTGATGCAAATAACTCTAACTTTGACTTAATACCCGTTTACTTTCCCTTTGAACAGTTCTCTTTGAGCTATGCTTTCCCTCTTTCAGATTTAATGATTAAAACACAATATATTACCAAAAATTATAAAGATTTTTATGCCAATACTTTTGAGGGAATCACTATTAGCTTCCCAAACGCCATAGTTCAATATGATGAGTTTCGGCCACTTAATCATACTATTGGACTTATTGGAGTGGAATATCAGTATGTCTACCCAAATAATCATGAAGGACGATTTTTTCTCGAAATGCAGAAAATTCTCAATGTGACGGAGGACGAAGCAAAGACAATAGACGCGTTTCAAAATGATCTTTTTATGGCCTATACTCATAGTTTCAATAACTTCTCCCTAAGTGAGATTAAGTTTGGAAATTTTATAGATATTTCAGATAACTCAGAGCAGCTACTCACTTTATCCTATGCACAAAACTTAAATGATGACTGGAAGATAGAAACTGGTCTGCAAAATATCCAAGCAGAAGAAATTAATTCAGATGAACTTGATCCTGACTCCTTTTATGGGTTAAATGCTTACGAAAAGAATGATTTAGTTTGGGTAAACCTAACCAGGTTCTTTTAAAAAAAGGATTGTCACATGAAACTGCTAGCAATTATATTTATTCTATCTCTGCCTGTTATAGCAAAATCAAAAACTGGATTGCAAGTTATGCAAATGGTGGATAAGGCCAATAAAGGTTTTGTAAAAGAAACTTCTGAAGTCAAAATGGTTTTGAGAAACGCTCATGGACAAGAGGCCACTCGAGAAATGAAAATTAAAAATTTCGAAATTTCTGATAAAAACAACCATGCCTTAATTGAGTTTTCTAAGCCTCGTGATTACAAAGGAACCAAGCTTCTGACACATCAACGCCATGATAATGATAATCTACAATGGCTTTTTCTGTCTCGATTCAAAAGAGTAAAACAAATTCATTCAGGTCAGCAATCAGGACCATTTATGGGTTCAGAGTTTTCCTATGAAGATAT
>JAOHMI010000177.1 GCA_028101965.1 Bacteriovoracaceae bacterium | reverse complement strand
TAATGTTCATGCACAATTAGATATATCAGCGGAGAAAGGAAATGAGCCAAGTCAAATAACTGGAAGTGTAGGATCAGGGAATACTAATCCATTTATTCAAAACGAAAATAAGCCAGCTGAATTTGATATAACTGGCTCACATGAGTATGGTCAATTAGAAAAGCCCTCGATCATTGGGGATGTTGGGGTGAATGGAACTGAAGGATCTAAAATAATTTTTGAAACTGGATCAGATAATTCAGGTAATCAAGAGATTTTAATAAGTAAATTTATGAAGACTTTAAGGTATACTAAACTAACTGACGAGCAAATGGAAATCGATACAAGAAATGGTTCCATTCATGGAGGTCGTGAAAATAAAAGTGAGTCAATAGAGTTTTTCTCAGAGAGTGAACGGGATGGAGATACAATAATTGGTGTTAAATTTCATAAATCGATAGGTGGGTAAAACTTCTTTAATTTGGATACTTTAAATAATAAACTTCCTTGAAGTTCCGTCCATACTGATCTAAATCTAATCCATAACCAATAACAAAATGATCATCGATTTCTTTCCCAATAAAACTGGGAGAGAAGTCAGTGACTCTTTGATAAGGTTTATTGAAAAGAGTAACCATTTCAACATTCCTAGGTTTGGAAATCATTAAACGATCGCGCAAAAAAGTAGCTGCTCGGCCTGATTGCAATATCTCTTGGACGATTAAAACATTTTTACCACG
This sequence comes from Bacteriovoracaceae bacterium, assembly GCA_028101965.1. GTDB lineage: Bacteria > Bdellovibrionota > Bacteriovoracia > Bacteriovoracales > Bacteriovoracaceae > JAOHMI01. The sequence goes on along the minus strand of JAOHMI010000177.1, from coordinate 1,876 downwards.
TACGTTTGATTTAATATCTTGTTTAATTCGAATAGTACCCACTTCTTCCTTGGTTCTTCCCACTGAATCAAACAGAGCAAAATCAATAAGGAGATTAACATTTCGAATTTGCCGAACTAAGTCGGCTAAAAAGAAAGTGGATCCCTTCAAAATGCCTATCACAATGAGATCTTCGTTCTCATACTTCTTGGAAATAGTGTTGGCCAATGAGGAAACCATCCCATTGATCTCTTCTTTAGAGATATAGGGAATAAACTGTGAACTGCTGGCCAGTTGGGGAAATTTATTAATTTCTTCGCTCATAGATTCAGATCCTGATTTGAGATTAATCCTTAAATATATACTACTTGTAGAAGCTAGATGCTAGTGATAAATTTTATCAGAAATTATCTTTTTAATGATCAGGATTGATATATGTTTAAAAAAGTATTGGATTGGTTTTCAAATGATTTGGCCATCGATTTAGGAACTGCTAACTGTTTGGTGTATGCAAAAGATAAGGGAATTATCGTCAATGAGCCTTCTGTAGTTGCGGTGCATCTTGGCGTGCGAGGGGAGCAAAAAGTCCTGGCGGTGGGAAAAGAAGCCAAAGAGATGCTTGGCCGAACACCCGGATCAATTCGAGCTATTCGTCCAATGAAAGATGGAGTTATCGCTGACTTTGAGGTGACACAGGCCATGCTCAAATACTTTATCCAGAAATCACTAAATGGATCTAAACTGGTTAAACCAAGAATTATCATCTGTATCCCTTTTGGTATTACTCAAGTGGAAAAAAGAGCGGTGAAAGAATCTGCTGAACAAGCTGGGGCACGAGAAGTTTATTTAATCGAAGAGCCCATGGCAGCTGCGATTGGAGCAGGGCTTCCTATTACAGATCCTTCAGGAAATATGATTGTTGATATTGGAGGAGGAACCACAGAGGTTGCGGTTATCTCTCTTGGAGGAATCGTATTTTCTCGTTCAGTTCGTGTGGCCGGAGATAAATTCGATGAGGCCATCGTCAATTATATTAAGAAAAAATACTCTCTTCTCATTGGAGAGAGAACTGCTGAAATGATTAAAATGTCCATTGGAAATGCCTATCCATTGGATGACGATACAAAGTCCTATGAAGTTAAAGGACGTGACTTAATTGCTGGAGCTCCAAAAACCATTGAGGCAACTTCCGATGAAATTAGAGAAGCATTATCTGACCCCATTTCTCAGGTAATTGAAGCGATAAAAATATCTTTGGAAAAGACTCCTCCCGAATTAGCCGCAGACATTGTGGATAATGGAATTATTCTCGCTGGTGGTGGGTCATTATTAGCGAATCTTGATGTTTTGATTAAGGAAAAAACCGGATTACCAGTGGCTTTAGCCGAAGATCCTTTAACATGTGTTGTTCGGGGATGCGGTATGGCTTTAGAGTCAATTACTCTGTTAAGGCAAGTAACGACACTTTCCTAAATTTCCAGTATACCTTTGATAAAAAATTTTTTATTCTATTGGTTGGTTGCACAAATGTGCCCATAAATTAATGAATGGACCAGGAAGGTTTATAAGATTATGTCAGATAAATCCCAAGTAATGTTCAAAAAGATCCAAGACGATGAGAAGTCTCGTAAATTGGCAATGTTGGCGCAAAACAAAGCGGAAGTAATTATTTGGGAAAAAGGTCAAAAATCTCGTCACCATTTTAATGCGAGTTATTTTGATAAACTTAAAACATCAATTTTAGTGAATAATATCTCAGATGAAGATTATTCTTTTAAAAATCCACTCATCAGTTTTGAAATGGCCGGTGTTGCCTATTTTGGAAAGGTTAAATTTGAACAAGTAAAAGAGGGGTATGTTGTTAAATGTACTCAAGATATCTTTAAATCAGAGCGCA
>JAOHMI010000176.1 GCA_028101965.1 Bacteriovoracaceae bacterium | reverse complement strand
CTTCTTGAATCTTACTACCATCGAAAGGGATGAGTGGAACAAGAAAAAATGTACCTATTCCTTCTTGCTCCATCCGTTTAGGGTTTATTAGACGTTCAAATTCATAGCCTAGACTTAAAATTGCATCATCACTTGGAATTCCAAATGAATGGTTAAAGATTCCAGTCAAATGAGCGTCATTTTGTTTTGCAAAATCATCTTTAGACGTAAAGGTTATTTTGCAAAGATCATTTAATTCTTCAAAAATCACATTTTTTATTGAGTTGATTAATCTTGAATCTGTTCGAAGACTAGTTGTTACAAAATAGTCTTCTTTGATCGAAAGGTGCTTTTTAGCTTCTTGAAAAGTTATATTATTTTTTCTAACTAGAAGAGGGACCAAAACAGATTCTTTTCTATTTTTGTTAGAAATGTGGACACTTTCAGTGAGGATGCCTTTTAGGATTAATTCATTTATTTTAGATACAGTTTTGGAAAAACAATCATCATTTTTCGGCGTCATGGTTAAAATCAGGGTATCTCTTTTGGGAATTAATTTGATAACAGCTGATACAACAACCCCAAAATTAGATTGGAGAAAAATAGAATTAAAGTTTGGGCCTAGTCCTGAAGAATAAAGTTTTGAAATTTGAGAATAAGAAAAAACGGCTCCCCCTGTTTCTATAAAATTCCCATTACCTGCTATAACTTTAAGCGAAATTACATCCTTTTCTCTCTCATTAAAGTGTCCAATCCCTTTATCTGTTATATTGGCAACAATTGATGAGTCTTCAGATGAGCCTGTCACATTGACTGTATATTTGGAATGCGAATGTTCAAGATAGGTTGAAAGTTCTTTTTGAGTTACGCCTGATTCTATTTCAATAACTCCTTTTTGCTCATCATAGTTTGAAATTTTTTTTAAGTACTTAAGATCTAAGTATGAAGCTTTCGAGCTGAAATTTATTTTGGTACCCATCCCATATGATTTTGCAGAGCTAATAGGGTATATATTTTCTTTTAAAATATTAGCGTTTTTTATAATTTCTTGCACTTCAGCTATTGTTTTAGGAAAATAAACTTTCTTTTTTGAAAGGGACTCACCATAAATATTATCTTGATAAAAATTTTTTTCTATTTCTTGAATGATAGCCATTGCTCCATTACTACTTGAGAAAATATCTTTTAATTCCAATCTTTTTTTATTTACGAAGGAGGTTTTGCTTTGAAATTCTAAAATTATGTCTTTTAGTATTTTGAGTGTAATATTCTTCTTATCCAAGCTAAATCCATGACCCAAGTTTTTTAGAATATCGGCCTGTATGGGTTGATCAGTTGTTAGTGGAATTAATATTTGTGGAGCTCCAGAGCGGGTTGCTTCATTAAAAGAATTTGCTCCTCCGTGATGGATATATAGTTTTGCATTATTTAGGAGTTGATTGATTGGTAAGTAAGGCATAGCCGTAATATTTTTATCATCTATACTTTTCTTAGTTGAGATAAATAAGTGTAACCCTTCATTTGCACAGAATTGAATAATCTTTTGGGTAATTGATGGATAGTCAAAAGGATCTAAAACACTGCCAAAACTTAAGACTGCATATGGTTTATTTAATGGTTTAATCTTCAATTCTTTTTTGTCTAAACTATTTGGTAAACTACCGATACATTTTACATTTGTATTATCATTTTTAGAGATATTAATTTGAGCAGGAAGAAATACAAAATTTCCTCCTTTGGTTAAACATTCAAGATTTTTAAATCTTAAGTTTGATTTCGTTTCATTTAAGAATGAGTCAATATCAGGAGATAATAATTTATAATAATCCTTATATCTGTTTGAAAGTGATTCATCTACAATTAATTTAAAACCTGCACAGTATCCATAATTTATTATATTTAATTTGTTACTTATTATTGTCGGTAAATAGAGAAGCAAATCATTTACTATAACATCAGGAGTTTCTCGTCGAATAATATCCATAAGAGCTTTGTATTGATATTTAAGTGGGTCAATCATAAAAGATTTAAAGGCCATGTGCGTTTTCGAATTGTTGCTGGCAAGCTTTGCTAAATCTTCTTTGTTTTTAATAATTCCTTGGGGTAATGGTGGAGTGGACAAGAGGCGGATCCCAAAATTTTTGCATAATTTGATGTCATCATCTCCTAATTGACATGGTAAGGGGAGAAGTGCGACGTCATGACCTGATCTTTTTGCTTGAAGAGCAATTTCAACGGCCGGCATAAAGTGACCTTTCGCTCCTTGGGTACTTACTTGTAAAGAACAAATTAATATTTTCATTTTAGATAACCTCGCATAATTTTTTTGGATGTTAGAATTTGCTTATCAATAAAATTTTTTTCGAATAGAGTAGAGGGCATATTTTGTCTAAAAGACCCATTTCGCATATTTAAGTTTCCGCATAAAAATGAATCATATATTTTACTGTATGAGGAAAGCTTGGCAGTCTTTTTGGCAAGAATTGATTTTAATAGTTGAGCGATGTTATAGGCTCCACTTGCAGATGGAGTTGAGTTTTTAATAAATTCGGTTTTAACTTGTTTGATTAGGTTATTTCTATAATAAATTTGATCTATATAATTCTCAAATTGCTGCATGATTGGGAATTGGA
>JAOHMI010000175.1 GCA_028101965.1 Bacteriovoracaceae bacterium | reverse complement strand
AAGGGATATTGCCAGCCTTAGAAACAGAGACCAGAACTTAGATGTTTTTAGTTTCCTCGTATTTATATTATTAATCGTCTTGCGATTAACTCCCCGGCTTAGAAAATACTTAAAAAGAAAAAAAATATTTAAATTAATGTTTAACCTGGAAGACTTGGCAGAAGCTCCATCTGTCGATGTAATTAACTTATCCACAAATGAGTCTTCTTTTGAAAGTAAATACCATAAAAAAGATTATTTCTATCGAGTTACTTCAGAGGGAGAATACAAAAATTTAATAGTCGCCTTTGATTACAAAAAAAGATTCTCGCAACTTAGTGGAAAGCTTCTCAAGTATCAAGATGAATACTTTTTTATACCTATAGGACTAGAGGATCTTTCTTAGAATTTTGCTTTAAGCTCTTCTAATTTTGATAGATCTTCCCAAGTATAGACACCTGGATTAATTCGACCAAAATGACCATAGGCAGCTGTATTTCGATAAATTGGACGTAAGAGATCTAAGTCCTTAATCAATTGGGCCGGTCGCAAGTCAAATGTTTCGTTAACCATTGCATTAAGTTTATCTTCATCAACTTTAGCCGTACCAAATGTTTCCACATTAAATGAGACAGGTCGACTTACTCCAATAGCATAAGCCACTTGCACCAATGCTTTTTCAGCTAAGCCCGCAGCAACGATATGCTTCGCAACCCATCGAGAAGCGTAAGCAGCAGATCGATCCACTTTCGAAGGATCTTTCCCAGAGAAAGCTCCTCCTCCGTGAGCACCATGGCCACCATATGTATCTACAATAATTTTTCTTCCGGTTAATCCACAATCTCCCATCGGGCCACCAACAACAAATCTGCCGGTTGGATTAATATGATATTGAGTTTTGTTATCTAAATATTCATGAGGAACAACTTTTTTGACGACCTCTTCCATAATTCCTTCGTGAATCTGAGAATTTGTCATACTTTCCGCATGCTGTGTTGAAACCACAATTGCATCGATTCGAGAAATTTTTCCATCCACATACTCTGCAGAAACTTGAGTTTTACCATCCGGTCTTAAGTCTCCTAAAATTCCATTTTTTCTTACATAAGATAAGCGTTCTGCCAATCGATGAGAAAGATCGATTGTTAATGGCATAAATGTAGGTGTCTCGTTTACCGCATAACCAAACATTAAACCCTGATCTCCGGCTCCCTGCTCCTTTGAGTCACCTGAGTCAACACCCACTTTGATATCTTGTGATTGTTTGTCTAGAGTGACCATAACTCCACATGTATTGCAATCAAAACCTTTATCAGAATGATTATATCCAATTTCATCAACTGTCTTTCTTACTATTGAGTTTACATCAACAATGCTCTTAGAAGTTACTTCTCCACCGATAACGACCAAACCAGTTGTAATCATTGTTTCACATGCCACTCTTGAGTGGGCATCTTCCGCTAAAAAAGCATCAAGAATTGCATCTGATATTTGATCACTCATTTTATCAGGGTGACCTTCGGTTACGGATTCGGATGTAAAAATAAAGTTACGAGACATTGGATCTCCTTTGGTGCATAGCATATTTAATTAATATTTGAAACTTTTCTAAGCAAAAGTAATTTTACAAATTTTATACAAAATAGATCAAATTGATGCAACTGAAAAGGCTATTTTACAGGGGAAAAATATCTAAATAAATAGGGGTTTCGGTATTCAAAGAACAAAACTCTTCCTCTAAACAGAGTTGTTGCATACTTTTTTTCGTCAATCTCTATAACTGCGTATGTAATTCCCTTTGGATCTTTATATGAATACAAAAAGCGATATCGATCTGTTTTGTAGTAAAGGGCCAATCTCCCATCTGTATCAATCTTCCATCCAGGTCGCTCTGGATACTGCTTGTAGTCATTCCAAACTTGGGTCATATTAATCTTGCCCAACATTGAAACCTGGGAAAAATATCTTAAGGCATTGAAGTTCGAGTCCGGCTTTTCTAGTTTTTTTAAAATTATTTTAAGGTTTTTTTCTCTTAGTCTTTTTCCCACCCGAGATTGATCAGGGCAAAAAATATTAGAAACTGCTGATATATAAAAATAAGTAAAGCTAAATTCTCCCTCCTTAAACAAAGCGTTTAGCCAAGGATATTTTTTTGAATCAACATTTAATGCCTTTAGATTATTATATAATCCTTGATTCTCTGGAATAAAATTATACTTTTCATTAACCACCCGATTTAAGACGACTTGGATAACATCAGAACGTTCGTATCCCGCATCTGCATCAAGAGGTCCAACTTCGTTAAATAGAATAGTATCAAGGACGTACAACTTACGCATCAGCGCACTTTTATTGGACCAATATTGATAAACAGCAGCTTGTTGATTATGAACAAAATTTTTCAATTTTAAACTAGATTGATTCTTCCTCGAAATAATATCCAAAATTTCTTTTGATTTTTTATTTTTTAATAAATTTTGATAAAACTTTTTTGCTTTTTCAGTTTTTCGCTTCCATTTTTTAATTCGATTTAGTATTTGAGTTTTATTTTGATTTAAATAGGATTTTAGCTTAATTAATATCCAGTCAATGTTCGCCCTTAGGTCATCTGGAAAAATATCATATTTTTTCTGTAAGG
>JAOHMI010000174.1 GCA_028101965.1 Bacteriovoracaceae bacterium | reverse complement strand
CCTGCATCTCGAGCAATCTCTCTAACAAAATTATAGGAAGAGTCAAACATTTGTAATCGAGCATCTCCACTTTTATCCATTACAAAGACATTTCCCTCACCATCAACAGTAATTCCACATGGATCCTCAAATTGGCCATCTCCAGTCCCAGAAGTACCAAACTGAGTATCGTAAGTTCCATCTAAATTAAAAACTTGAACACGATCATTGCTTGAGTCACTGACAAATACTTTAGATTCAGTTATATGTAATCGACATGGATAATTAAACTCACCATTTCCAGAACCATTAGATCCAAAATTAAATGCCCATGTACCGTCGGAATTAAAAACCGAAATTCTATGATTTAACCATTCACTCACATAAATTTTCCCATCTGCTGCTACAACGACATCTGTAGGGTTATCAAGGTCCCCATTACCGCTTCCACTACTTCCAATGCTCATTATTCCTTTTCCATATAAATCTGTAACTTTAATTTTATCATTATTGTAGTCTGCAATAAAAACTTTATCATCATAAACAAAAAGATCTTCAGGTGCATTTAATTTAAGAGGGTTTATGGAATCGCCATAACGTTGGTATTCGGAAAGAACGTTAAGACCACTATCTAAAACTGCCATACGATCAATATCAAATATAAAAAAATTTCCGTTAGCCAAACTATGCACACTAGAAACTCGTGAAAAGCTCTTAGCTTCGCCAGTTATTGTACTCGAATTTAATGTAGTCACAACTGTTCCAGAAGTATCCATAATTATTCCACGATTATTTGACCTGTCACCAATATTTAATAAATCATTTTCCAAAGACATTGAGTAAGGTCGATTCAAACCTGTAAATTTAGTTATATAGGTTAAACTTGAATCATACTTATGAATGGTACTACCATTGTAATCTGCGATATAAATATTTCCACTGCTGTCTTCTCCAATATCTCGTGGTTTGGCCATGGTTCCTTCCAAAGCATGTTCAGCAACAAAATTACCACTTAAGTCATACTCGATTAAATTAAGTCCATCTTGATCACTGACATACACCTTATTGCTTGAAGTAACTTTAATCATACCCAAGGTTTCATATTCGCCTACGCCAGTGCCTTGAGTTCCAAACTCAAATAAAAAACTCCAATTATCGTCATAGACTTTTACCAGTTGAGTTTGCGGGAAGGTTTTGCAGATCATTCATAAATAAACGAGAAATACATGAATTGGATTGGTTACATTGGCAAGTTGGATCTGGCCGATTGTGTTGATCAACACAACTTAAAGGAGCAAACATTCGAGCTTTATCTCCATAGTCTTTCGGTAGACAAACTTTCATATAATTTTGTGGATCCATATGCTTACTTGAGTCTTCTCGGCAAAAACATAAAGTTTGAGTATAAGGATTGCAGTCACCCTTTTTAGGAAATTTTGCAATTTCTTGGTTGATGGCCTCAATGTGCGCTCCATGCACATCAGCTTTCTTTTTGTAAAAAACTGTCAATAAGGTTGCACCGGCCAGACGAACTCCTATTTTACGCGCATCAGATCCTTTAATTGAAACACCAGTGGCACCAGAGTTTCCATAAGCCATAGTGGCAGCATAACAACCAGCTGCTATTCCCCATCCCCAGGCTTGCACCTTTGCCATTTTTTGATTCTCTTCATGGGTTTTAGCGGTGGCATGGAGGGCGTCCACTTGAGCAAAACCCGTTGATTGGTTCTCTACTTGTTCATTCGTGTGTTTTTGCATTCCGGCCGCAGTGGCTTTAGTTGCCATATCAACTGCAGTTGGCGCCATACCGCAAACATCCATAACTTCCTTATGGTGCTCTACTCCTTTATGTGTCTCCATGTATCCAATTTTTTTAGCACCACTTACGATCATCATAGAGTACATAGATGAAGCCACTGGAATCATTCTTTCAAATGTTGCAAAAGTTCCGCTAGACCAAGCTTGGGCATTCCCAGTGCAGTAATCACTATCGTTATTCTCTCCACAGATTTCTTTTACTTTTTTGTCATGTAATCCCATGTGAAGATATTCTTGAGAGACTTTGTGCTGCTCATCCGTTAAGGATTGTGTTTTAAGAAAGGCTTCCTCTTCCGATTCAGAATAAACAGATTGAAATGTAAATAAGAGTAACACTAGAAGTGCTCTTTTTAACTGGAAGACGGAATACAGGAAATCTGTAGGTAAAATAGGGTAACTCTTCATTATTATATTGTAACATAGGGAGCGTTCAGAATTGAGCGTGAAAAAAATCCTCTATGTAAGGACTTGAATTTGTGTTGAACTAAGAAAAGGTGAGGGCAATTAAATAAGGCAATTGACTACTTATATATAATTCTAGTAACTTAAAGCGCATGGAAACGAAAAAAGACAGCATTAAGCATACCCACGATCATGATTTAACTCACTCTATGGTGCATTATTTGCTGAGTATTCATAAACTGAAAGAAGAAAAGGGCTATGCTCGAGTAACAGATATTGCTCGAGAGCTTGGTCTAACTAAAGGATCAGTTAGTACGGCCATATCGAATCTTAAAAAACGAGAGTTGGTGATTGAAGATGATGCTCGCTTTTTATCTCTTAGTGAAACTGGGCATGATGAAGTTCATAAAATTCTTTCCTCCAGAACTCTTCTCTATTATTTCTTAAAAGACATATTAGGCGTTAGCGAAAACTC
>JAOHMI010000173.1 GCA_028101965.1 Bacteriovoracaceae bacterium | reverse complement strand
ACCAAGAGTATGTCCATATCCTGAACCATTAGAACTACCAACTATCTTATCTCCAGCATTATTCGGAGTACCAAATGAATTAGAGTTAGGTAATTGATTGCCAATTGAAGCGTCTGCTCCTGATACATTAGTTCTGACTGCGGAACCACCAGTATAAATTTCAATACCATCTTCTACTTGAGCATAAGTAAATGATGAGAACACCATCAAGGCAAACATTAGTTTTTTATTTTTCATAAATCTTCTCCATGCAAATGAAATAGTATTATTTAAATCTTTATATAGTTATTAAGAGCAAGCCCTGTGCCAAATGTGTATTTCCCTTAAGTGTATTAAATTTTAGTAATCCACCTAGCGTTAAATATTTGTTACACATCAAATTGCCAACAGTTTAGACACATGTTTAAATTACTGTATGAAGTTTAGACACTTATTTGCCCCAGTAGATAAAGAAGAACCCACTTTATTATGGTCTGATGAAAAGGGAGATCTTCGAAAACAGAATAAGAAAAAGAGAGGCAATAATAGTCAGGTCGATGAAAATTCTCTAGAGATCCATATAAGGAGGTTAACTTCCGGAAAGGGACGAACAGTGATTCATCTCTCCAACCTTCCTGACAATGATAATTGGAATAAAAAACTGGCTAAAAAAATTAAGGCAAAATTAGGTGTTGGCGGAACTTATAAAAATAGTGTGATCGAAATCACAGGGGAAAAGCTTGCTGAGATCAAAATAATTTTAGATAAAGAAAAACTTAAGTATAAGCAAACAGGTGGCTAAGCTTTCATCCACTTAACACATTTCTCTAACTCTCTCTTCATCTCATCCACATTCGTCGCTTTATAAGGGGTACCATGCCCTGGCAAAATATAAGTGAAATTATAATCCAGTAAAGATTCCATAGACTTAGTCTGCACATCAAAATCATACCAGCAAGCATTTTTAAAGGCGATCAATTGTCCTAAGGATTGAGACCAGCATAAATGATCTCCTGTAAACAAATATGTATCCTTATATAAGAAAACCACTGATCCCTTGGTATGCCCAGGCACCGGGATTATTTTCATCTCATTATTATACCAAATTTCTTTAGAACCTCGCCAAATAGTAGCATATGCATGTTTAGTAGAACTAAAGTCATCTTCATGGATATGGGCCGGACAATTAAACTCATCACAAAACTTACCACTGTCCGCTACATCATCCTTATGAGTAAGGAGAATTTGCTTAAGCCCACCTAAATCATTAATTTTTGAAACTAACCGATTAAAAAATCGAGGTGAGTCTATTAAATAGTTTCCGTTTTCATCCTTAATAAAGTAACTGGTTGCTCCAAAGCTAGACTCTGAATGAAATCCATTATGATAGATGTTCTCCTCCATCAAATAAGGAAAACTATCCAAACTCTTTTTATATAGGTCATTTTTTTTCTCCGCTCCAATAGAATTAGTTGGACAAGAAAAAAGAGCGCGATAGGCAGCAAACAATAATGCTATTTGGATCTTTGATAACCGCCGACTGGCGGGCGGAGTTTTGAAAAACACTTGGAGCGATCCAATAACAAGTTCCACAATCGATACAAGTGGAATCCACAAATAAATTTGAATCAATATTCTCTTTTCGTTTCTGCTTTATATTTGCCATAAACATCTCTTTTAATCTGAGTAAGTCTTTTAGTTATATTATCCTGAATTTGAAGAAACAAGAAGTTCTAGGAGAATGATTTTTTTATAGAGGGAACATACATAAAGTATGTGACCGATGTAAAAAAAGCTTTCAACGACGACCTTGGCTCTCCTTCTGATCGCCAATGAGTTGTTCGGCATCATTTGGTTCCTGCCAATGACACCTCCAAAAATTCACCGTTTATTCGAAGCTCAGGCTATTTATAGAAATCGTAGATTTGCACTAGACCAGTTAAATGAGTTGCATCTTCGCTAACCAGTAAGACAGAAATCTTATGATCTTTCATCTGGTTTTCAACTTCTGCGATATTCAAATCTGGTGCAATAGTTTTTGGCTTAGGACTCATCAACTCTTCAGCTGACTTATTAAGAATTTGATCTTGAAATTTATTAAGCGATCTTCTTAAATCACCATCAGTAATCACACCAATAAACTTTTTCTTATCTGCCTTCGCATCTTCACAAACAATGGTGATTCCCAACCGTCCGTTATTAATTGAATTTAAAACACTCATAAACTTTTCGTTTGGCTCAATAACGGGAATGTCAGTACTTCGCATAATATCCCGAACTGTGGTTAGAAGCCTGCGCCCAAGTGACCCTCCTGGATGAAACTTCGCAAATTGCTCTGCCTTAAAGTTCCTTAAATCCATTAATGTCATGGCCAAGGCATCTCCTAAAGCTAAAGTCACAGTTGTCGATGTAGTAGGAGCTAGCTCCAAAGGACACGCCTCCTTCGTCACTTTTGTTTGAATCACAAAATCAGAGTTTTTTCCTAAAGTCGAATTTTTATTAGAAGTGAAGCCAGCGATAGAATTTTCATTTGATTTTAAAAAAGGAATTAATTTTAAAACTTCTTCAGTCTCTCCGGAGTGTGAAATCAAAACCACTAAATCATCTTGAGTCACCACTCCTAAATCCCCATGATAGGCCTCTCCTGGATGGAGGAAAAAAGAGGGAGTTCCGGTGCTAGAAAGTGTGGCAGAGATCTTTCTACCAATGATCCCTGATTTACCCATCCCGCTAATTATCACT
>JAOHMI010000172.1 GCA_028101965.1 Bacteriovoracaceae bacterium | reverse complement strand
ATTGTAACTTGAAATTAGAGCTCCCTACTTGAGTGGAGTCTAAGGATAGAAAATATGAAAAGTTTAAAAAAACCTACGTTCATCCAATCAAATGAAGGCTTCACCCTTGTCGAACTAATGATCGTCGTTGCAATTATTGGAATTCTATCTGCGATCGCCGTTCCAAATTTTAAAAAGTATCAAGCAAAATCTAGAACATCTGAAGCAAAAATACAATTATCAGCTGCCTACACAGGTATGGTGGCTTTCAACGCCGATTATGAAACTTTTCATACTTGCTTGCGTTTTATGGGATTTAATCCATCAAATGAAGTGAACCAAAGATACTATGCTGTTGGTTTTCAGACATTAAGTTCTGATGCTGTAGAAGCACTTGCTGTTGCAAATGGGGCGACAGTTTCAGGTTGTGTTTCTTCTACAGCGGCATCACTTCCTGGCGAACATCACTTTGTTGCCGGAAAAAGTGTCGGGACAGGCGCTGTCATTGATGACTTAGCTGACTTTGATGACAATGCAGCAGCACTCGCAACAACGATTGGCGAAGATACTTTTGAACTAGCTGCAGTTGGTGTAATTGACAAAAATTTTGATACTGGCGCAGTTGCTTCTGGCTTTACGATTGATCAAGATAAAATGATTAGAAATTATAGTTCTGGATATTAATTGTAATTAAATAGAAAATTACCGGTAAGTTAGTATTTCCTCCAAAATACTGTTTCAAAATGTCTACCAAGGGATTGGTAGACATTTTACAAATATTATTACTGACTAAAGTTTTTTATTTAGAATATTTTGGAGAAAGAACCTCATAGCGATAGCTATCCCGCCAATGTCCTTTAATTTCCCGATGTTTTAAAATCTGACCGACTTTTATCATTCCAACTTTTTCCATAACTCTGTATGAGGCAATATTACGGCAATCACAAGTTGCATAAATAAGAGCTAAATTTAATTGATTAAAAGCGAAATCAAACATGGCTAATACAGCTTCTGTTGCAAGACCTTTTCCCTGAAAATTAGGATTAATTGCATAGCCTAAATCAGATATTAAACTGCTCTCACTAGAACGCCTGATCCCAATTCCACCAATAACTCTTTTTTCTCTCCGATGAAAAACAGCTAAATCATATTTAAATCTATTTTTGGTAAGAGAACTCTCTATACATGATTGAACAAAGTTCTTAGAATCATCTTCACTATTTGGTCCCCAAATATCATATTGAGAAAACTCAGGGATTGAAGCGTACTCATGTATATCTTTCCAATCAGTCTTTACATGATCTCTAAGTAAAAGTCGGTTTGTTTTTATTTCCATAATGAACGTACCTTATCAAATTGACTTAAAAATCATAAACTGCAAATTAATTAAAGTCTACTCCCTCTTAAGTAGTCTTAGTCTTTCATTTCAGCGAAATTTTGAAATTCTATTTTTCAGTAGGGATGAGAAAAAAATTCAATGGTATTATATTACGATATATTAGGTTTTTATAAGTGATACTAGAAAGTTTCACAAACCTTTTCTAAAAAAAGAGGAAAATTTTTGCGAATATCATCCCAGTCTTCGAACTCATGAGTAAATTCCATCATTAATCCATTATCTATATTTGCATGAATTGGGAAATCCCAATTAATAATACTATAACCAATCACTTTTCCTTTTCCATTTTCATTTAATTGAGTTGTATCAACTTTAATTTGAAAAATTGTTGTTGGCTTTTGTTCTATTATATACTTTTTAATTTTGTCAGTAAGTTCAGCTTTTTTTGACTCATCAACTAATTCCAAAGCTTTTTTCATGGAAACAGTCACAGTTGAAGCTTGATAAACTCCAGGCTTAAGTGTTTCGATGACAGCATCGCTACTTTTATCATCCTTTATATATCGATGGGCAAAACCATCAAGAACGTACAAGAAAAAAGCATCAATTCCCTTCTGATTGCCAAATTGAGCTTTAACCGAATCTCCTACTTGTTTCATTAATTCTTCGTAATTTTCACTCATACATTCACCTTTAATTATTTAGCCACTCAATCTATCGTTTTTTGGTCAACATCGTCCATTATTTTCTCTAAATCAGACATACCCTTAAGAGGAGATATATAAGGCATATAGAAATTCAATTGAGTATTAAACCTCTCGAAAAACCTTCCCTCACGTTCAACGATAACTACATTGTAAAATAGAGTGATATAAAATCCCATGGCCATCAATAAACCAAAACTTAAGTGTTTCCAATAAAGTTTTTGACTCGAATAAGGTAACAATAGATTAATAAACCGCACAGCGTAATGTATAAAGACTAACGAAATTAATAATTCAAATATAATCCCGCTATAAAAGGTGTAAGCATTAATTAATTCTTCAAAAAAAGATAAGAAAAATATTAAGTTACTACCGATTAAAATAACTTTAACTTGTTCATTATACTTCAATTGTCTACTCAACACTTTCAGGCTACCTTCTTTAAGAATAACAAGGATACATCCAAAAAGGACCCCTAATAAACATAGAACCAATAGCCCAAAGTAGAATTCAACTAAATCAAAGATATACTTTTTAAAGCTAGGTTTAAGCGTAATAAAAAAATAATTGAGTGAACTTAATAAAGCTGATAAAAAGAATAAAAAAATATTTATTGGATCTATTTTTCTTCGATTATCTTTTAGCATTGAAATATCTATTTCACGGGTCACATCATTATTTTGTTCTAAAGAAACTGATAGATCGATATCTCC
>JAOHMI010000171.1 GCA_028101965.1 Bacteriovoracaceae bacterium | reverse complement strand
AAACGAGCATTTCTCCCAATTTCAGTTTGATCTCGTTTGAATTTATCCAACTCTTCTATTACGACCAGAGGAATAAAAATTTTATTCTTTCCAAATTTACGAAATGAAAAGGGATCAAATAAAACAACATTAGTGTCAAGAACAAAGGTTTTGGTCACTCGCAAATCCTTTTGCAAAGGGGGGGTGATTATCTCTAAAAACTTAACCGACCATTTTTAGATGAAAACAATTCATTTTAGGATAACTCGACGCCTATCGGCCAGTAAGAAAATACAAATGAAAAAATTTGAGGAGATAACCGAGTTTAAAGGTTGGTTTAAGGAAGTTTAAGTATCAAAAGTAAAATCAAATAAAGACATATAAAAGACAAATCTTTTTCCCTGGGTATCTTGATATCCACTTCCTAACTCAACATTATAAAAACCAACAAATAAATCAATAATTAAAAAATCAGATCTTAACCCATATGAATAGTAGCCTGAGTTCATTCCACCAAAAACCTGTATTCCAGGAATACCAACCTCTAGTCCCGCATGAAACCGGCGCATAAAGGGCATTGTAGCATCATTTAAGCTTCTAATGTCTGCAGTGACCGCATAATGAAGGAGTGGTCCCAAGTCTTGCTTAAAGTGAGTTCCTAAATTAACATCAAGTCTTTGTTGCAAAACCCCTAACGTTGGATCAGCAGTATTTTCTTCAGTGGTCACTATATTAGTCAAAATATCCATAGCCGCAAAAGAGGCTCCAAACTCTGTTCCTCCACCACGCGCTAAGTAATCAACTCCAAAATCAAGTCCCCAACCCTTTCCTCCTGTGGATCCTAGCGAATCGAAAATTTCTGAAGTAGTTGATCCTTCAAGGGCATTTAAAAGTGCAGCACTTGCTATAGGATAGGCAGAATAGATCCCTCGTCGTTCAATATACTTTACCCCTACACCTAGACTAACAGCATTTGCGGAGTCTTTAGAGATAGTACCTTTTACAGGTGAAGCATAACCCATAACAAATCCACGATCATTTCGATAATCGATTTCAAAAGTTGGGTTAATCTGATTTGTTAAAAGTAGATTTGTATTATCTGTTGCAAAAGCACTCAAGCCAAATTTTCCCATTTTAATCGTAGGAGTAATTCCTAAATTTATATGAATAGGAAAGTTCATGTAACTCTCAGCAACATCTGCGGGGTCAGTACCTACATCACCACTTGTTTCTTCAGTGGCCCCTATTGGATTAGTTCCTTGGAGAGATAAATTCATAGGCGTAAAAGAGAACCCAGAATGCCGGGCCATCAGTGCCGGATTATAAAATAAGGTGTATTCATCAGTAGCATAACTGGTATAGGCATCCCCCATTAATAAACCCTTAGGCGATCGATTAATATAGGGAGGATCAGGGAGCGAAAATAATGCAAAACTGATAATGAAGATGAAGAAAGTTTTATGGAGGTACATCTGACATGACCTCCAGGGTAAAAGTAAAGTACTGCTCTATACCAATAAGATTATCTCCGCCAGCCTCAATATAATCCTCACACGTCTCATGAGAAGTAAAAGTAAAAACATCCTCACCTTTATATCCCGACCCAGCGTCATAAACGGCTTCCGCCGCATCTGATAACTCAGATAAGGTTGGCACATCTACGGATTCAGTTTGAGAAGTACTTCCAAGACCTGCAAAAATACTGAACCAATTATTAAAAAGTATTATTCCTTCACAGACTCTTCTTCTAGCAGTGGAGTCTGTACTCCAATCATCTAAATCAGTGCTTCCAACTAAATCAGCTGGTACTGCTCCAGTACAAATTGTTGTGACTGCTCCAGATAACAAATAGACTCGAGTGTCAGCATCGGAATACGTCAAAAAACAATTATTAGCTCCATCACCTGCATCCTTCACTCCAGCAGTACTAGTATTTCCATAGTGATGAGAATATTTTCCTAAATTATAAGTAAGTAACCATAACAGCTGCCAGTTAATATTTACTCCATGAAAGTCACCAAAATCATCAACTCTTGCTTCAGCAGAAGGCTCATCGTCCTCATCATTTGAAAATAGCAGGGTATTAATCGCAGTTTGCGGATAAGAGTAGGCGTCTACATCCGCTTCAGTCATCACTGACGTACTTAAACTGGCAAAAGCAGAGAGTAAGTTGTCCTCATTTAACGTACCAGCATCGGCAAATGCACTAACCAGTGAGAGTTCAGAATAATCTCCCTCACATGCCTCTGCTGAAGCCTTCAAAGAATACCAAACTGGATCATCATCCACATCGTCCATATCCTCTAAAATATCCATAGCACGACTGCATTTTTTATCACTAAGAAGCATACGCACATCACGATAGTTTGCTAATTTTACGGCTTCAGGGTCCACCGCACAGGATGAAGCTATGAAGATAAATAACAACAGCAAAAGATTGAGTGGAAAAGACATGATAACTCCTCATGTTAATTTTAACATTCACACTAGAATCAACAGTGAAGAGAAAAATATTCAGGTTAATCGAATAATAATTAGAGTGCGTTTGTCAGGAATTGGCTAAGCAGATGAATTCCCTCTTTAAAGGTCATGGGTTCTAAAGCTAACGTTAATCTAGCTGAATTTGGGTATCCAAAATTATTTCCCGGAACAAGGGCCACTGAAATTTTATCAAGTATTTCAGTGCAAATCTCATTTGAGAAGTCCTCAGACCCAGGCTTTGCTGAATCATCAGCAGGCGATGCTTTATACTTTTTAAAATACGGGGTTCTTCCAAAGTCGAGCATAAAATAAAAAGCGGAAGTGGTTTGATACCA
>JAOHMI010000170.1 GCA_028101965.1 Bacteriovoracaceae bacterium | reverse complement strand
TCTCTTTTATGTTAAACGAATTCTTTCTTAAAAAGTAGACTAAAAAACATAGCAATACGAGAAGCTGGGCTAAAGGAAGTTTTTCTAATCCGAGCAAGTTTCCAGAAAGAAAAAAAATAAGAGGAATCCTTACCAATGTCCTTACTTTCTTTGCATTATAATCAATTAAGAACTCTGAAGTGAGGCTTACAAAAGCGAATGAAAAAGAAAGGTAATAAATAGCTGAGATCCAACGATTCCAGATCAAGGGACTAATTAAATCTAACAATAATGACCCTTGTAATCCAAATGCAACAATAAGCGACAAGAAGCAAAATGCCTCCATAAGGTAAACCAAATCTTTAAAATATTTTGGTTTAGCAAAAAAGAAAATCGATCTCACTAAGATAGTTAGTGAAAAAACGATAAAGCTAATTACTTCAAAGTTACTATGCAATGCAAACATACCAAGATACTATAAAACATATTAGATGGGTTAGAGAATAAGTTTTATAAAACAAAAAAATGATCTATCCCGAGAAAAATACACAACTATACTTTTACTGTTTTAGATTTCGAATAAAGTGAACTCTAAAACACAGCATACGAGCTGTTAAACGAGTATTCCAAGCCGGAAAACTCAATAAAAATACATTAGATTTTAAGGATAATTTTATGATGAGTGAAGTTACGAGAACCATAATGTGGCAAATTCCAACTTCTTTTAAAATTAGCATGTATGCTATGTTTTTTCTTGCAGTTGGCTTAATGATTCTTGGGCTACATAAAAAGATGGCATTTATCCTCAATGGCAACAAGCTTTCTTCCTTAATTCCTAAAAAACTAAACTGGAAAAGCTTCATTGAAACAATTTTTTTTACGGGAAAAGTTACTCGTAATGAAAGCGTAGGGATTTTCCATTCCATGATCTACTACGGATTTGCTATCCTAACCATCGCCACCGAGCTTGTTGCAATACACGCAGACTCTCCGCTCAAAATTTATAAAGGCCCAGTTTATATAATTGTTTCATTTTTGGCCGATATTGCTGGGATCGTCATACTGCTGGGAATTGGTTTAGCCTATAAAAGAAGATACATCGATAAACCGGACTATTTATCTGCCACTAAGCCTAAACAAGAAAAAGTCATGTATGCACTTATTGTATGGCTCGTAGTCATTGGATTTCTTCTTGAAGGATTAAGAATATCAGCTGTGGGTTTTCCCGAATATGAGGCTTTTTATTCTCCGATTGGTTTTTTGACAGCAAAATTTATTGGCCTATTCGGATTATCCTTTGAAGCTCAAGCAGGAATCTATAAAGGCTTATGGTTAATTCACATGGTTAATACCATGCTATTTATTGTTGCAATTGGACATACTAAGTTAAGCCATATTATTTTTGCTCCCTTATCTGCGCTTATAACTCCATTGAGAAGAGGAGCTGTATTGAGTCCAATGGACTTTGAAGACGAATCAGCGGAAACTTTTGGATTAGGCAAGTCATCGGAGATGACCTCCAAAATGAGATTTGACATGAGTGCCTGTGTTGAGTGTGGACGATGTACGCAGGTCTGTCCTGCAAACTTAGCTGAGAAGCCACTTAACCCAAAAACAATTATTACAAAAGCTAGGGATATTGTTCTCGCTAAGCCTGGTGAAACTGTGGAGTTATGGGAGGGTGATCAGATATACAATGCGACTGAACTAGATAGCTGTACAACCTGTGGTGCATGCATGGAAGAGTGCCCCATGAATATTGAGCATGTTAATATGATTATGGAGCTAAAAAGATATAAAGCCCTTACTCTTGGTGAACTTCCCCCTGCAGCTGCAGATGCGACAAACAAAATTAAGATTAATGGAAATCCTTGGGGAATTGCTCAAGACGATCGATTTAATTGGGCTGATGGCTTAGAAGTACCAGTTATAACTCCGGAAAAGAAAGTCGATTACCTTTATTACGTTGGCTGTGCCGGATCTTACGATGCCTCGAACCAAAAAGTTTTAAAAGATACCATCATGTTATTAAAAAAAGCAGGTGTTGATTTTGCTGTAATCGGAAAAACAGAAAAATGTAATGGAGACCCCATAAGAAGATTTGGAGATGAATATTCATTTTTTGAAATTGCAATTGAGAATATCGCAAAATTTAATGAATATAAATTTGATAAAATTGTAACCCATTGTCCACACTGCTTACATACAATTGGAAAAGAGTACCTCCAATTTGAAGATGGTAAGTTTGATGTTGTTCATCATACTGAATTATTGGCCGACTTATTGAAAGATGGAAAACTAAGACCTGAAAAAAGCGTCAATGAGGAATTAACTTATCATGATCCTTGTTATTTGGGACGTCATCACGGAAGTTATGATGCTCCAAGAGAGATACTTAACTCCATTGATGGTATTCAATTAAAAGAGATGCCAAAAAATAAGGAAAAATCTCTTTGCTGCGGTATGGGAGGTGGAAATATGTGGTATGAAATTGATGAAGGAAAACACCTTGCTGAGAATAGACTTGAAGAAATTGGTGAGGTTAAAGCTCCTAAACTAGCTTCTGCCTGCTCTTTCTGTTTAATTAATTTTAATTCGTCAAAAGGATCAGTTAAATCAACTGAAGTACTAGAAATAGAAGATGTTGCTTCAATACTTGCTAAATCGATTCAAGATTAAAAAGAAAAAGTTTCACCAACTTTATTTATTTTTAATTGCTACAACACTGATCAACCTAAACTCTTATGGAGAGGATACCTTTTCACCAAAAGTAGAGAAAGAACTAAAAAGTTCAGATCAGAGCTATGAGTTTAAAAATG
>JAOHMI010000017.1 GCA_028101965.1 Bacteriovoracaceae bacterium | reverse complement strand
CAGTGTATTTTGTTTAATCTTCAAATTAAGGTTAAAATCAACTTTACTTAATAATTTTGTACCTAAAGAAGGTCTGACAGAGATATTGACTTTTTCTTGATTAACTATATTACATGGAAAATAAATTTCAACTTTTCTTTCATTTGTTGTTCCCACATATTGGTTACCAATTAAGACATCCAAAAACAAATCCCCTACTTTCTTATTTTTCACTTCAATTGAGCATTGCTGATTATCTTTTTGATCATATTGGAAAACCGTCTTTAGAGGGCCATAAACTAAACTCTCTGTTTTTCTAAGAATAGTTGAAAGTGAATTGAGATAATTAAATTCAGCAATGCTGTCAAACCGACTCACTGGAAAGATTAAAGTTCGCTTTTGACCAAAAAAGTTTTGCTCAAAAAACCGTTTATCGATTTTATATTTTTTGATTACTTTATCTTTAAAACAGCTCATCACAAGTATCGATCGAACATTGGGTGATATATGGTTAAACAGGCTCCGAGGAAGAGACTCATTGTGGAAATCAACTAATGTCCCATTTCGTTTTGCATGAAGAATAAGAACCACATGCTGAAACTTTCCGGCATTCAATACTGAACGTATATCTCCTTTAGTCGCGACATAATGAATTTGCCAATCGATATCAGAGTTTTCTTTATAAGTTTCAATTTGCTCATTCACCATTTGATAGGACTTCCAGTCTTCAATTTCTCTCTTCTCCTTAAGAATCGAATGAAATGATTGATAGATATTGTAATTAAAGTTCAGATTCTTTTTTGTCCGCCGGCATTTTTTTAAACTTCGCTTACCTAAAATTGAAACAAATTTCTCATTATATTCATCATACTTTTCTAAATATTTTTTATAATTAGGTATTTTATTTTTATCAATAGGTGCTTTTCCTAGGGATAAAATTAATCCTTTCGCCTGAACCACTCCTTTTGTAGAAGAGTGAGCTTGATTTCCTTTCCCAGTAATTGTTTTTATTTTAAAATACTTTCCTGGGAAAAACTTTGCCCAAACCAGTTGTTTATATAATTTCGCGGTCCCTTGGGATTCTTCTCGAAACTCTTTTTTTATTTTAAACCAATCTTGACAAAAGTTCTCTTCAGTCAATTCGAATTCTTGGGATTGAGAATGGAAGGAGAAAAGAAAAATAGATAAAATAAAATGGATGGTGAACTTCATTTTTACTTTATCCTTAAAAATATTCATCTATTTTGAAATTTCCAGTTTAAAAATTCTATTGAATTCAAAACCCTATAAGTATAAACCTCGTGGGCACCCGTCAAGATACCCACGAAAATTTTATTACATTAAATCTGCTTCTAAAGCTTCTTTTAAATCAATATTTAAAACTTCTGGCCCTAAAGCCGCATTGATTTCTTCTGCAGTCAATTTAACTTCAATTTTATCTTCATCATTCATTTCAGAATATGGAACTTTATTTTCGATTGTTTGAGAAAGGTTTTCAAAAACTAAATCATTATCAGTAAGATCTCCGTATTTCTCTTCAAGAGAAGCCTTGATCACATTTTGATCATCAGCATCTAGAAGGAAATATCCTAAATGATTGTAGAGAGACCCGATATAAATAAAGTAAATTCCAATTCCGGCCGGAAGAAAAAGAATCCCCGCTTTAGCTTCTTGCTTAGGGCTAAAAGACATAAGAGCGGTTGAAAGCATTGCTACAGTTAAAATTTTAGTTACTAGTTTTTTCATAACTCCTCCTCTGTTGTTAGTTAAAACAGTGGAACAGTACAACTTGGTCGGTGAATCGTAAATAGCTTTAAGTAAGTCCAGATGGGGTGATGCTTTTTCTACTCACAGATAAATAGTTAAAATCACATACCTTTTACTATTTTTTTACCGGATAAATATAATATTCGCAATTAAAGCGAACAAACTAAGCATCTAAGAAACACAATGCAGCTCACACAAATTAATCAACTCTGCTCATTTAAAGAATATTCAACAAAGTAATTTTTATTCTAAAGTCAGTATATCCACCAAGAGAAAATCATTCTCCTATGAAGCAAACTATAATCCAAAAATTAGTAAATTCTTAAATGTAAGGTGTAAAAATGAAATATTTGATTTTATTATTTTCGATTTCGAGTCCACTTTGGGCAAAGAAGAACTGCTCAATTATAACCTCTATAAATCCTCATGAAGTTTCAAAAAAACAATTAGTCAAAGACCTTAATTTCTTGAACTCAAATGAATTAAACGTAAGGATACAAAGTAAGACTTCAAAAAATTATGACTACCAAATTAAGATTTCCAAAAAAAATCAAATTGAATTCTATAATGGAGAAGAAATTGAAGTTAATTTAGAGTTTTTAGAAATAACGAATAAAGATAACGAATCGGTATACTCAGATTTAATTCTAGGAACTTACGCCAAAAAGAATGTAAAAGTACAAGTCTTTGACAACTATATCGAGAAGGGCTTCAAGAAGGCTTTAAATTATATCAAAGATAAAAAATTATGTTTTGATTACCAAACCTCCAATTCTAATAACAGATATCGAATTTTAGATAACGATGCCTTACTTCTTAACTTTTCTGCAGGTACGGTGTTAACCAAATATGATCTAATCGGAAACTACCAAGTCGTTGTCCCTAATAATGATTTATATACTGGTCTTGAAGGATCCTTAAGTGTCGCCTATCGAGTTAACCCAATTGAGAATAGCTTATTATTTGTTGGAATTGGAGGAGGTTTTAGCCGAGGAAAGTATCAGGAAAGTTCCTGGATTATAGGAGCTCCTGATCCTACCATAAAAACTGAAAAGAAAAGAGCAGATTTTCTTGTGGGCCATGAAAACCTAACTTTGACCACATCGATTATTAAACGAAAAACTTATGCCCCAGATTATAATTTTAAAGCATATTATCCTAACCAAGAAATTATTGGGTTTGGAATTGATTTAAAGTATACAGTAAAGCTAGGGCAAAATAACAAGAAAATCTTTAAAGGTTTTACCGTCAATGGCTTTTACGAGTTTTATAATAAGCATAACAAAATGTTTGGTGTAATGGTGGGAACAACATTTGCTCCTATTAAGAATTTAAGAAAAACCAAAACTGAAAGTTATTGGGAAAACTGGTAATCATAACAATTACATTAAAGTATTTAGGTTATTGAGAAATGTATTTTTTCTCTAGCCAACAACTTAGCTTCTCTTCATTATCTGTACAGTTAGTCACGCGATAAGAAAGTGTACTATCTTCTTCATTACTTGAATCAATGATTTCATTTAAGTATTTAAGCCTTTGAGATTTGGCCACAACTTCAGCTGGCATCCCTAATTGAATAAGTTCAGCAATAGATTTCTCGGTTAAATCGATACTTTTTTCATTATGAAATCGTTCCGTTCCAGTCTTGTCTGAACAAAACAATACTCCCTTAGAGATTAATTGAATTTTCTTACTGTTTTCATTTTTGTACTCACTTACGACTTCTAAATTGCAATAAGAAGTTATGACTCCTAATGAATTTGCCATCGAATGAGTCATTGCTAAAAATAAGATTGTCGCTAGTTTTTTTTTCATTGCTTCTCCATGAGTTGTACAAGTCTGGGAAGAGCAAGCATATTTGAGAATTAACGTTGGATAAAGAGTCAACTTATACCAGAATAATATTTACATAGGTTAACTTATGTTGGATCAATATCCTTTCTTTTTTTCTCAGTTACCTTTTTAAATTTATTATCAAGATTAATGGGGAAAATTTTTCACCATTTCTCTCCATCTAAATCTGCTTAAACTCTCAACTAACCAAGAACGATAAGCTATTGATGAATGAAAAACTGATCACTCTATTTCATAAAATAATAACCAAAAACTATAAAGTACTTCTTTCTGTGGCTCTTATTTTTTTATTTATAACGCTCAAAAACTGTGGTCCAAGACGCATGAGGGATTTCGATGATGAAGTTAGTGAAAAATCAATTGATATGACTTACCAAAAGTATAACCCAAAAGATTTTTCAATCGATGAATTCTTCGAGGATATTATTATTACTGATCCAATTGATGAAGATTTACTTCAAGACCAGCAAGATTTCCAGCCTGATTATGATTTAGGTGATTATGAATTACTTCAAGACGATGAAGTGAAGAAAAAGATCATTGGTACAAGTATAGATGAAAGCCCCGACCCATCACCGAATAGTACCGTGACAAACAAATTTAAAGTATATGTTAAAAACAAACGCTATGATCACACTCCTACATCAACCGGATTAAATACTTGGAGTGGAAATACAAGTACATCCAGTACATCCAGTACATCCAGTACATCCAGTACATCTAGCAGCTCAAGTAGTAGTTCAAGCGGAAATCCATCTAATCAAGCAGGAGAAGAGGAATATGTACACTCACCAAACTTTAAAGTCATCAATCCAAAACCTTTAACGTGTTATTACAAAATCACCAAAGAAAACGGTGAGTCGGGAATCATGAAGAACACAATCCCACCAATGGGGTGTCAGCAAAGACATTTATCTGCTCAAAATTCCGAGTATGGCTTCCCTATTACCTGGGCCCAAGATCATTTTTATGCAGAAGTTTATAGTGATCCCAGTGTTATTTGTGACATGGGATTTCGAGATTCAAATCACAATACTTTTACCCTTGATCGTGAAAGAGGTTGGCCGAATGATGATTTATTTATCGAGCATTGTGATATAGGAGATCGTTGTTATAAAAAAAAGAAGGCAAAGTTATATCGATTAGGTAAAAATAAGTTTAAGTTTGAAACTACTCGGCAATGGGGTGTCATTGGAATTAATGTTGAATCCTACGATGCTAATAGATATAACTACACTATGATGAAATGCTTTGGGGCTGAAAGATACTATCTCGATGAGTATCATTCAACCATCATTAATCATTAATTCTAATTTTATTAAATTAAAGAACGAATTTTATCTGCCACACGATCAGCCAGTGCCATGATAGTTAAATAAGGATTAACTTCTGAGCATTGTGGAAAAAGAGAAGCGTCCGCCACATAAAGATGCTCCTTCCCATGAACTTGTCCCCACTCGTTGGTCACGGAAGTTGCAGGATCAGCCCCCATTCTTGCTCCCCCCATTAAGTGAGCTGCTGCAATTGAGATTTTTCCCGGTTTAAAATGTCGTTCAGATATTAACTGATCAATCATTTCATTTTCATCTGGCATAATGAAGAACTTTTCCATACCCGGTGCGTGCACTCGCTTTGCCCCAGCGGCGAAAAAGACTTTAGTTGCGGCCCTAATAGATTTCACAAAGGTCGTGATTATTTCATCATCTAGATCATAATAAATTTTAGGTTCACCATCGGAACCAATTCCAATTCGATTCTTTTCTTTTGCTTTATCCAAACAAAGAGAAAGTATCATTTGTAAGTTAGGAAAGGAGCTCATGAGACTATCCATATCTTCACCATAACCATTGAGGTTTTTTGCTAAAACAAAGGGAAAGTACATACATGTTTCTAATAAGAACCGATCAGATTCCATATACTCTTCACAGAAAAAGCTTTTTGGATGTCCATCCATGTTTTGCACTTTTCGCCCATGATCTCCAACTAAGATTAGTGCAGGATGACAGGTAAAGTATTTACCAATAGCGGGAAGAAAATTCTCACCATAGGATCTCATTAAAAGAGCAGGTGTATTGACTGCACTTCCACATGATACAATAAACCTTTTAGCCTTAAATTTATAATCACCAGGTTTTAAAGGTGAACCTTCTAAACCGAATTGCGAGGCAGAAACCGTGGCCAGAACAGTTTTACCAACAATTTTATTTGCTTTTGTAAAAGGAAAAATATGCACACCATTATTTTTCGCCACAGGTATTTGCACTGCTGCAGTTCCCTGTTTAGCTAAATTTGGACAACCTAAATTACAATAACCTTCACCTTGGCAACCTTTAGTATTGACTGGGAACTGATCCACATGAATACCCAAATTCTTACAGCCATCTCTGAAAAGAGTATTGTTCTCATTTATTTCATCCGCTGATTTAAGATGAACATTATTTTCTTTTTTATATTTTTCATACCGAGGGGCCATTTCTTTTAGATCAATCCCTTCAATATTCCATCGATCAAATACTTGTTGGGGTGCAGTTAAACTTGTTCCGGTGTAAACAGTGGTCGACCCACCAATACCTTTGGCAAAAGCAAAAGTCACATCTTGCTGAACATTCTGAACTCCTCCCCCATCAAAAAAATATTTTTTGGCCATGGGATACTCTTCACGAATATTATCTTGTGCCCGAAACTCTCCTCCCCACTCCAAAAGAGCAATCTTAATTCCTTTTTCTTTAATTAAAGGAGACAGCTCTTTGGCCAAGGTCCCACCACCTGCGCCGGAACCAATGATAATGATGTCGTATTCAAGAGTATTATCCTGAGATTGGATAGATGACATAATATATTCCTTTATTGTTTAATTTGATAACCAATGTCTTGATGAACTGTACTTTGAGAAAAAACACTTAGTTTTGCCAATGTATTTATTCCCCAAAACCCTTTGCGCAATAAGGGAATATTACAATCAAATAAAAATTGGCAGACTTCATTTCGCTGCTCCAAACTTGCGGCCTTAAAAGTTTTAAAAAACTTAAAAAATGTAGTGATATCAATAAGAGTAAAAAATAATTTTATTTTAAAATGAATTGCACCTGGTTTATCTTCAAGAAATTCATTTACGATATCATAACTACGTCTCTTTTGATCTGAAGTAAAATCCCGACTTCGAGGAATTAGAGTAGAAACGATATTATAAAATTTATTTTCAAGATTATCACTCGTAAAAAAAACTTGCTTCGTCATATTCTTATCCTTCTTAACCTAAAATATGTCTTTTCACTGCCCTTCCGATAAAACGAACTTTTTCTCCTAAAGGGAATCGAGACAGATTTGTTTTCACCACACCTTTAGTAAACTTTGTTTTCTGTGAATAATCAATTTTCACATCAACCAGCACAGGCATATTTTGCTGAGAAAACTCTAGTGCTTGTTTCATTTTTGCAGCTATTTCAAAGTCATTCTCAATGGAAAGATATTTTGCTCCCGTGGCAATGGCCACTCCTTCAACTTTTATATCATTCAAAACTGTGCAGGTTTTTCTATTTAAAGGGATTTCTTGAAATTGAGAAATCTGGGCTAACTCGCCATCATGAAAAACAAAAAAGATGGCCCCTAAATTTAAGCTAGTGGCCGTAATTATTTCTAAACCTGTCATGAGGAATGCTCCATCACCCACAATGCCTGCAACCGGTTTATTGGGATTGGCGAGTTTCGCAGCGATTGTTGCCGGTATACAATAACCCATGCAATTAAAATCAGTGGGAGCGCTAAAATGCCTTGGTTTATTTATAGGCATCAATTCGGCCGTCAAAAATGTATGATTACCATCATCCGCTAAAACAATTGCGTCCTCACCTAATGTCTGGTGTAGAGACTCAAAGAAAAATCCAGGTGAGACTTTATTCTCATTCTTCGAAGTTTTCCAAGAATTATAATATTCTTCTTTATCTTTTTTGATTTTACTTTTTAAGTCAACGTCTTCCCGAGCTGAAAAATTTGTTTCTTTCATACGCGCGACTAAAGCAGAAAGAAAAGCCTTGGAGTCACTTTCCGCAGTGATTTTAGCCGGATAATTTTTATTAAACACCTCTGGGTTGATATCAATATGAATTAAATTTTCAGGAACTTCAATTCCATAAGAACCGGTGGCCAGTTCAGCAAAGCGTACTCCAATAGCAAAAAGTGCATCTATTCCATAAAATGCATTTTCTGCAGCAGGGACAGCACTTTTTCCAAACCCCATTCCGGTATGAAGAGGATGTTTATGAGGAAAAGTACTTAGACCTTGCATAGTAGTTGAAACAGGAGCGCATAAAAGTTCGGCCAGTTCAATTAACTCAGCTTGGGCATCCACCGCTCCCCATCCAGCATAAATACCAATTTTTTTACTGGACTTAAAAAGAGAAATAACTTCATCCAATCTTTGTTGATCATTAAATTTTGGTTTAGAGGGTAATGTGTAACGTGGTAATTCACTTTCTGAAACATTAGTCGCAAAAAGAAGTAAGTTTGAAGCCACTTCCACAAAAGCTGGCCCCGGCTCTCCAGCTGTGGCCAAATCATAGGCTTTATAAATAGTAGGAATAATATCTTCAAACTTTTCAACTAGAAAAAAAACTTTGGAAATTCCTTGCACCATTTTGCCTTGGTCTAAATCATGCAACTGATAGGCACGGCCACTGTCTCGCCGTACTCCTCCAGAAATAGCAAGAACGGGAATACCATCTAAGTAAGCCTCTCCTAATCCTGAGGCAGCATGAGTTGTTCCTGCACCAGGCACAGTGACGATACAGCCAATACTATCACTCGTTCGGCTAATTGAATCGGCCATAAATGAGCCGCCGCCTTCATGGGCCACAAGAACTGGAGTAATTCTATCTGATTTATTAAGAGCATCATAGATCTCAGTGGTATGAACTCCGGGAATTCCGAAAGTATATTTTACTCCTATTTGTTCAAGAGCGTAACAGACAAGTTCCCCACCGGTCATTTTCATGATTTCTCCTCATTTAAAGATTTATTTTTGTATAAAATAAGTTAAAATTTACCACAAGCGAGAATGAAAAGAAAAATAAGTTTTCGTCCGATTAATCTCGATCAGTTAACTGAAAAAGGTAGTCCATGAAAAAAATGATCATCCCATCTATGCTTGTGTTAATGGTATCATCTTACTTTCTCTATCAACATTTCAAGAAAGAGAACTTTGAACTAAACCAGATGGTAAATGACCCCTCCTCTTCAGAAACTTCCTCCAATAACAGCACAAATAATGAAATTCAAAAAAACGTTGATGTTGAAACAGAAAACACTAATGAAACAGAAAAATCTGAATTATCTGTTTCTGAGTCCAGTGATTCACCTTTTCCGACAATATCCGTCAAAAAGAAAAAACCTGTTGAAGAAGAAGATGACGAAGAAGAGAAAGACACAGACTCAAGTGGCTTAATGGAAGGAATCTCCAATAAAGAATTAAATAAAGCCGTTAAAAAATTTAAAGAAATCGACCCAGAACTAGGTAAAGAAATTGAGGAGCACGTAAATGCTCCCGAAGATGAAGATTTAGATTTAGAGGATTATTAAATCATTAGGTATCGGAAAGCATTCCTAGACCACAAAAAGCTGCCCCTGCCAGAACCACTATCCAAGATATAACCAAAGGTGTCCCCAATCCTCCCGTAGCTAGAATTACAGAAAGGGAAATGATGAGTAAGACAACTGCAATAGGAACAATAATTAATAATAAAATACCAAAGTATTGCCAGAAAGCACCATCAAATTGAGCAATTGAGCGATAATTCGATTTCTTTTTGGAATCAATAGCTATAGCTTCATACTTACTCTTTTTAAGCTCTTCTAATTGAGCTCGCAAATAGGTCACATAATTTTTATAGTAAGAAACTTGCTCTTTTATCTCCTGAATAACTTTTTTTTCCTCGGCCTTTGAGAACTTTTTAGCTATAGTATGGTAGGAGACATTTTTTTTCTGCATTTGGTTTTGCATATTTTTATTTTTCATAAACCTTGGCAAATTTTTTCGAGCTTGCTTGAACCTTTTAGCTAACTTTTTTTGCCAACGTTGATCTTGTTCCGCAACCGAAAGTTTTTTATTTTTACGAATCTCTTTTTTTAAGCCTTTCATCAGTTTCTTTTTTATTTTTTGAAATTGCTGTTGACTCTGCTTTTGGGATTCACCCTGCACCAGCTCAAGTGAAAAATTATTTAAAAGATCCTGCTTTTTTTGAGAATTAAATTGATAAGAGAAAGCTGTGGAATGAAATAAAAAAAGAAAGGATAAAGTTAAGGAAAAAAATTTTTGCATGAATACCCCCAAGGATAAGTTAAGGAGAAAGACCTAAACGAATTTCGAAGTATCCGCAGAATGAATCCTGCTCAAGTTAAATGTACTTACATTGATTTAAATTTAAGGCTTAAAATTAACTTAGGTTAGCTAGAAGGAATTGCATCAACTTTTTGTGGCTTCTCATAAGAAGACCCTGGATGTGCACCATCATTAAGTGACCCATTTCCAAGTGCTCCAAATTGATTTTCTCCCCAGCAAAAATAATCGCTTTCAGTGCTGGCGCAGGTATGCTTATTCCCACAAATCACAGCTAAATAATCTTCAGTAATTGCGGTATCAGAGGCACCATAAGTTGATAATACATAATCTGCAGTTAATTGTTCATCGTTAGCATCACCAAATGCACCATTTCCTATTTGCCCTCTTCCAGCGTCTCCCCAACATTTAATCTCCCCTGTATCTGTTAAAACATCACCTGACACAGTAGCTTCAATTCCGCAAGTATGATTACCTCCAACACAAATTTGGCTATAAATATTTGTCGTTCCACTTGAGACAAGAACCGGGGTCTCTACATCTTCATCATCCCCTGAACCATTTCCGATTTGTCCTTGATTGTTTCTTCCCCAACACATCACTTTTCCTACATTGCCACTATCAGAACGAATAGCGCAAGTATGGTTCAGAGTTGAAGAAATAGAACTAAAAGTTGCCGCTGCATCTACATCAATTTCGATAGGGGTTTTACTAAGTGTTACACCCAAATCACTATTTCCTAATTGTCCTTTGCTGTTTGATCCCCAGCAAAAAACTTTTCCCAATATACTAATTCCGCAAGAATGCGCATCTCCAGCTGTCACATCAACAAATAGTTCTGCGGTATCGACAGCTAGGGGAGACTTTTGAAATGTCACGCATGGATCAGTACAATTATTTCCAAGACGTCCATTTCCTTCCATGCCCCAACAATAAACTTTTCCATCTTCAGACCCATTAGAGCGAATTCCGCATGTGTGATAAGTTCCTCCAACAAATTGCTTATAAGTATTACTACTATCCACTAACTGAGGAGAGGTGTATTCTGAGTTACTGGCAGCTCCTAATCCAAGTTGCCCGAAAAAATTCCAACCGGCACAATATAATTGATTATCTGAATTTAAAAAGCAAGAATGGGCCTTCCCACCTTCTACGGCCTTAAATGTTTCTACGCTATCCACAGCTTGAGGCGTGTTAAAAGGTCCATCCGAGTCAGATCCAATTCCCATCACACCATAACTATTATCGCCAGCTGCACCTTTATTTGCACCATCAATCCAGAAGGATGAAAACTCAGATGCTCCAAAGGTATAGAAAAGGGGCTCATCATTAGAGGAAGATGATCCTCCACCACTGGTGGTACTTACCTTAGTTGAGCCAGAGGAACTTCCACCACCTCCACTAACAAGTTTACTGGCATCACTTCCTTTCCCGCAGGATTGAAATAATCCAGTTAGTGTGAATATCATAAATAAGGTAATAAGGTTCTTGCTCGTTAACATACAGTCCTCTCTAAATTTGTCCTCACTTTATATTTTAATCCAATAACTTAGGTATTCTTTTAATGCTCACTAGATTTATCGGTTATTAGTG
Source organism: Bacteriovoracaceae bacterium (assembly GCA_028101965.1). Lineage (GTDB taxonomy): Bacteria > Bdellovibrionota > Bacteriovoracia > Bacteriovoracales > Bacteriovoracaceae > JAOHMI01. The sequence continues at coordinate 28,849 of JAOHMI010000017.1, read as the reverse complement.
GAATAATCATGAGTTAAAGTGGCAAACCAGAAGTTGGGGCAATTTGAAACGAAAATTAGTACAAATGAAAAATGCCTAGTTTATTTGTCACTATATGAAAGATCTAATTTCAATCATATTCTTAGTCCAATTTTTAGAAGTACCAGCCTAATATTAATGATTTGTCTAACCGATAAAGAATTATGACAAATCAAATAAATTGCGAAAAATGCCACTCACCTATAGGCGCTCAAAACCTAAATATTAAAATGGGAATTGCCAAGTGTGATCAGTGTGGTCATAGCTTCTATCCTTCACAAAGGCGAAGATTTGAAAAACCAAAACAAGGTGAAACAAGAGGTATTACCACTGAAAGATCAGGAATGGAATTTATCTTAACTCGCAAGTGGTTTTCGAGCAAAACTTTCTTTCTTATCTTCTTTACCATTGCTTGGAATACTTTTTTAGTTTTTTGGTACACCATGGCTTTTAGTGATGACAATGCTCCTTTGATGATGAAACTCTTTCCCATTGTCCATGTGGCCGTAGGATTGGGGCTTTTTTACGGTACGCTTTGTTCAATCTTTAACAAAACCATCTTCACTGTTACCTACCAAAATCTTTCGGTAAAACACGGTCCAATACCTTATCGCGGAAATTGTGAAATTAGTAGGCGTGACGTCGAACAACTTTGGATCAAAGAAGTAGTACGCCATCATAAGAACTCAACTCAAACATGGTATGATCTTTTCTTAAAACGAAGAAATGAAAAGGATCTCAAAATAGGAAAGTTTCACCACTATGACCAAGCCTTAAAGGTTGAGCAAGAAATAGAGTCCGCTTTGGGTATACAAGATAAATCCGTTGCAGGTGAAAAATTAACTAGTGGTTAGGATTCAATTCTCATGCAATAAAAAAAAGAGTTTAGAGAAAATAAATCTCTAAACTCTTTCAAACAAAATAATTTTAATTAGCTTTGTGGAATTTCTTTTACATCACTAGAGGTTGGCTTCGAAGGCAATTTAATCTTAATTGGCTTACGTCTTTGACGTCTTCTTCGATGCTCTCCTTGTCTTCGATGATGTCGTCTCATTTTTTTATGACATTTAATTAACTTAACTCTTTGATTACCATCAAGAATATCAAAGAGAACTTCCATTTTTGTACTTTTCTTAATTTTTCTTATGGGCTTTCGCGCTTTTCTCAGATTAACCATCGCAGCAGCAGCTTCTTGCCTTGTGCTTTTAGGATTCATCATGGTTGCGTGAAGATCTTTTCTGGCCGCTTTAAAGTTAGGGATGAGAACCTTCACTTCCTTACGAGCTTTCATTTTCGCCGATTTAATTTTTGCTTTTTGCTCAGGACTAATTTTTAATCCTTTACAGTGGTGATGATCGATTTGATCAAAGTTAATATTCTCTAATAAAGAATTGTGGTGATCTGCAAAAAGATTACCAATCAGTAAACTAAAAATGATAAACATGCTTTTCATGTGCTTCTCCTCTTAAAATGATTTTCAGTAAAAGGAATAGTAACCAATTAATGATGAATTGATACCTGTCAGAATCTAAAAATAACTTACCGTAAAATAACGCACGTGGGAGACAAAGTAGTAAGAAGATAGAGAAGTGCAATCCATGCGTTAAAAATTGACTACACTATTAAATGATTTTAATTTCAATCGAGAATATTATTTGTTTCGGTTAGTCTCAGTAATAACCCCTTCAACCCAATACAAATATTTTTTGAAATAACCATATATCAATTTTTAATTTAATAATTATTACAAATCTTTTAAATGAAGCTCATTAGAAAGCTTAAACTTATACTTAACCAAAGACAACAAAAGAAAATACTGGAGAATCCTATGAAGACCCTACTTATTGGCTTAATTTTAAGCTTTAACCTTTTCGCTCAAGACAAAGAATATAATCGGTATGAAGATGATAATACTAATGATGGGTTTTATATTGGCCAAGATAACAGAGAAGAATTCGAAGGAGCTATTAAATCATCTCAATTAAATGACTTAGAGGTTGTCGCAATACCCTTTTCTCGATTTTTTAATCATCAAATAATAATATTTAATGATTCCGATAAAATCACTCACTACATAATTAATGATGTGGATATGAACAACTCGGAAAATACAAAAATCGTCAATTCAAAAAATGTAAAGCTAAGTTCAGTCAAATTAACTAAAAAGCATGATTTTAAAAAAAATATTAACAAAACAAAAAAACAATTAAATAAAATGAATGTCCGTTGCATAGATACTATTATGGATAAAATTACTAAATTGTATCACGACAGTGAAAGTAATCCTTTAGGTGTATACTCTAAATCTCAAGAAAGAATCGAAATGGTGGGAAGAATACCAAACTCGCCTAATTATGACGAAATAATCTACCTTAAGCTCAATAATTTGCATTATGAAAGCAATCCACTATTTAAGCAAACTATTATCTATGTATTATATTTTGACCTTAAAAATAATAAAAAATGTCAAATAGATGATTACTTTTCAACAGAATTCAGCACAATGGTAGTAAAATAAAGTATAAATAATCTGTCTGAAGAGCATAGCGTTTGCGAAATTGCTTAAAAAAACTCTTATTGCAGTCAGTTTGAATTCAACTGACTGCAACATGAATCAATTTTATTTTCTATCGATAATTTTAATTAATTTAAGCATGTTTTTAACCATAATGGCCGGAGCACTTATGGCAATAAACCCATGGTTCAGTTCAACAACCCTCGAGTATTTGGCCATAAATGGTCTCATAGTAACGGCCAGCTCTTCTGTTTTACTAGGATTCTCCAATTCATAAGTTACCATAATATAATCGTAGGTATGGGGTAATTTATCTTTGCCCAATTCATACATAGGAGGTGAATCATATCTAATTTCTCTGGCCGGGATAACTTTCCATGCATTTTCCTCCAAAAGGGGTATACGAGTAAAGTTTGCTTGGTTTAAAAATAAAGATAAATAGTAATCAATATTATTTTTAGTGAGGATAACATTATCAGAAATAATGATCCCCCCCTTTACATCCTTATCAATTATATATTTTGTTCCAGTTAACCTTCCGGCAAATTTCACACAGTCCAAGATATCCTCACATAATTTAGATGATTCAATTTTTGTGTTTAAAATTTTAATGGATAAATCATAATTATCATCAGCACCGACACCGTAAGCGGAACGAAACATTTCGTGCAAAATTAACTTTTTATCTTCTACTCCTCTTTGAAAAATCCCTAGCCAGCCATCGCCTTTAGTGACAGAACCTATGAATAAAATAATTTCATCTTTTTGTCCTAAAGCATCAACTGGGTTTCCCTTATTATCAAAAAGTTGCTTTGAGCTTGTTTTAATTTTGTTGATATCGAGTGTATCTCTAAGTAAATCGGGATCCACGTTATTATCCAGCATAACATCTTGATAAGCGTTAACGATGACGTGTCCTGTTTCAATAAAACTCGCTCGAATTTGATCCCCACCATTTCCAGCACCACTACTCGAAGTCGTATTTCCTTGGCCAAATACACCCAAGCACAAGAATAATGAAAAAAGGAGAATAGGTCGTTTTAGCCGAAAGAGATTTAAGTTCATTGTTTTTCCTTTAAATTATTTGTTAATTGAAAAAGTTGTAAATTTAATTGATATGTTTCATCACCTTCATTTTCATTGGACTCAAAGGTGGTAATAAATTGATTAATAAACTTTCTGATTTCAGATTTAGCTTCTATTATTTTTTCTATATTTAAATTTAAGGAATAACTATTAAACTCTCGTTCATCAACTGATTGCTTTTTTACTGCTTCAGCTGCTAATTGAGATGCTTTTTGATGATAGTTTTGCACTCCCATGCTATGAACATCTTTTTTATTAGTAATTTTAGGATACTTTTTTATGACTTGGTTTTCTGAGGATAAGGTTAGTAATCCTAATTTATCTAAAAGAGACAAACACACTTTAATTTCTTGAACTGATAAATCAAAAGCTAATCTATTTTTTATCCATATAGGTGAAAGTTTAAAGTCTGGTAATGAACTCATCTCTAAAATGGCCGTACAGAATGGATTTTCTAAATATTTAAATTCATCAATCTCTTTTCCAAGTGAATTATTATGTTGATTATATTTACTTAATTTTTGTAAATAATATTCTTTTGAATCAGTGTCTTTCTGGGAGGAATAATCGATCATCAATTCAAGATAATTTGATTCTTTAGAGGATAGCTTTAAAGATTTGACAATTCTTGGTAAATACTTTTTCGGAATAGACCTCTTACCATTTAGCATGAGTGATAGAGGTGCATTATTTTTAAAACCTAAAATTTTTGACCATGACCGTATGGTGAAGGATGGGTTAAGCTTTTTTTTCGCAGCCCATCGATCCTTGAGGAATAGTCCCGGACAGGAATAAGAGTAAATGCTAAGATTATCTGATAAAAGTTCCATGACTAGTTAAGTACAAACAATATTGTAAAAACTCAATTTTTTTGAAATCATAACGAAACTTTTTTGAAATCACACTGAACAAGAGAGGCAGGAATCTCCGAAGAGAAATGTCTTTTTACTTAAAACCTATAAGCCTGCGAAATCATCGATAACGATGAAATCATCTTTTTTACACTCTCTATACTTATGAATCACAGGTTCTTCATGATCTTGTGGAACGGGAAAGACAGCTTGCTCTTCACTTAAATAGAGAAATAACTTACCATTTTCAAAAAAATAACAGCTTAATGAAGTATTATTAGGTTTTATTCCCACAAAATTATCTTCAATAATGAAGGCAAATGATGTGGCCGAAATAATCAATAGTAAAAATAGTAACTTTCTCATAATTTTATTATAGTTTAGGTACGAAAGTTTCCAAAAATATTATATTAACTTATGGAATTTTGATAAGCATATTGCCCACAAATATTGCAACAATTTAAAGAAAAAATAACCCTTGAAATAAGTGACAACATTTTCCTTCAAGATAGATTTGACCATCTTTTTGAGAAACTCTTAACTCCCCTTGCTCATTTTTTACATGGATAGGAAATTTAATGAGTGGGTCTAATTTCTGGGCAGCAAGTGCAACAGCACAGCTACTGGATCCTGATGCCAAAGTATACCCAGACCCTCTTTCATAAATATATATTTTTATTTTTTTCTTATTAACTGGATGAACCAATTGAACATTAACCCCTTTACTTTTTTTAAAGTATTTACTCATTTGAATTTCACGCGCAAAAGAAATTAAATCTTGTTTAGAGAGTTTTCTTTCTTCGTCAACCAAACTTAAATGGGGGTTTCCCATATCTTGAACCACTGCTGGAAGAAAAGTTCCCTTAATCTTTACAAATAATTTATCTTTTTTAAATTTAAAGGGAAGGGTACAATTCTGGGGAATTAAAATAGGTACACTCTCCCCCATTTGAATGGATGCCTTAAAATTATTTTTTAGAATCTGCCATTTCTCAACAAAAAATATTTTTTGTTTTATTTGCAATTGAAATTGATTAGCAGGTGAATAAGTCTGGGACAAATAGTGCGCGGCGATCCTCATACCATTTCCGCTCTTACCTGCTGTTGATCCATCAGAATTGAATATTTTTAACTTAAATAGATTTTTACTAACTTTTTCAACTAGCAAAACCCCATCTGCCCCAATACCAAAGTTTCGCTGACACATTTTTTTGACTAAATGAGAAGTTATTTTTGATTTTAAATTTTTTTGATCTATTACGATATAATCATTGCCCAGGGCCGTATATTTATGAAAGATCTGCTTTTTCTTCACCATCAATTTCCTTTTGATGATATTGTAGCAAAATTTCTTGCATGATGGATATGGCCACTTCGATGGGTTTTTTCCCACCATTGGGTTCTCCAATGGGACATTGGTAATAGTCAGTAATATTTAAGCTATCAAACTCTTGCTGCATCTCTTTGGCAAAAACTTGTGCCTTGTGAGTACTGCCAATGAGCCCAATATAATTTTTGCCTGTTCGATTTTTTAATAAATATTTTAAAATTATTCGATCCTCGTGGTGAGAGTGAGTAAAGATTAAACTAAAGGATGGGATCACTAAAGTGTTTTGAGATAGAAAGTTTTGATAATCAAGCTGAACTGACTCGACTTTTTTAAATGCACCCATTTTCTCTAACCATTCTGCTCGAGGATCAATAACTCTAACCTGAAAACCAGCTTGAATTAATAGAGGAGCTAAGGCCAAAGATACATGCCCACTTCCATAGAGGTCAATTTTTGGTCCAGAATTGAGTATTTCAAAAAACAACTCGACTTTACCTCCGCAGCATTGACCGAGTCGATCGTTGAGCGGAAAGCTCATCACCTGGTGTTGATTTAATTTGATTCTTTCTTGCGCTACGTTTCTCGCTTGCTCTTCCAGGTTTCCCCCGCCAATAGTACCGGCTAAAAGTTCAGCCGATTCTCCCACCAACATCTTGGCCCCCACTGGATTGGGAGTATGTCCACTTGTCTCAATAATAGTGACTAAACAAACACTTCCATACCGCTGCAATATCTCTTCAATTTGCGCAAAATTCATGAAGCTATTATAGAGGAAACTTATCTCTTGAATAGCCTCTATCCAATATGTACACAGACATGAATTACAACTTTTCAAAAAGCCTTGGAAATTGATAGACTTACCCACAATGCAAAACTCAATTACCTTATGGATCAACCAAGAAAAACATCAGATATCTGGCCGAGATATTTTTAAACCACTTTCCAGCTACTTGCGAGAGGACTGTCAACTTACCGGTACCAAAGTGGTTTGCGGAGAGGGGGATTGTGGGGCCTGCAGTGTGTTGATGAAAGATGAATGTAGCGAGCAATATATGGCCATCAACAGCTGTATCGCCTATCTCTATGGACTTCATAATAAACAAATCGTCACCGTTGAGCATTTGTCACTTAATCCTGACATACAAAAACTACAAAAGAATTTTGTTAATTGCGGAGCTTCTCAATGCGGATACTGTACGCCGGGAATAATTTGTACTCTCGCCGACCTGTACCAGAAAAAAACTTCCCCTAAATCAAAGCATATAAAAAACGCATTAACCGGAAACCTATGCCGGTGTACTGGTTACGAATCCATCTTGGAGGCGGCCACAAAAACAAAGTTTAAACAACCTTTGCGCCTGGAGACAGTCTCTCATGATTTAGAAAAAGAGAGTTTAGATGTTGTGGATAATCAGTATCATTTTCATGCCCCGCAATCTTGGCGTGAGGCCATCGAACTAAAAAAGAATCACCCCGAATTAAAAATTGTGGCCAACCTAACAGATCTAGGTGTGGTTCTGAATAAATTAAAAGTCAGTCACTATCATATTTTAAGTCTACAAAATATAGAAACAACTCAGCACCTTTTTGAGCATGAAGGAAACTTAGTTATTACTCCCGCGGCAACGATTCATGATGTGGAAGAATATTGTGAAAATATATACCCAGAAGTCAGTGAGCTACTGAGAATTTTTGCTTCCCCGCAAATTAAAAATCGTGCCACTATAATTGGAAATGTGGCCAACGGTTCCCCTATTGGTGATACCATTCCATTTCTGCTCATGGCGAAAACTCAAGTTAAACTAATTAGCTCTCAGGGAGAGCGAATCATCGCTTTGGAAGATTTTTACATCGATTATAAAAAATTTAATCTTAGGCCAGATGAATTAATAAAATGTTTGCTGATTCCCCTTGAAACATTAAATGAATTGAGTAAAGGACATTTTCGCCTATACAAAGTTTCCAAACGAAAAGACTTAGATATTTCTGCAGTTACTTTGGCCATGAGCTTAGCGCTCAAAAACAATCAATTTCAGCAAGCTCATTTATGTGTGGGCGGAGTTGGCCCAGTGGTAATGAATTTTATATTTGATTCAAATGATATTTCCGAAAAGAATTTTGGAAAGCAGCTCATCAAAGAAATCTCAGATAAAACTTTAGAAAAGATTGCCCCCATGAGTGATCACCGGGGTAGTGCAAAATATAGAAATAAATTAGTGGAAAATTTAATCAAAAAATTCTTCTACGATGAAAAATTCGTCCAAGAGGTTTTATGAAAAAGAAAATCTTCGCTGATGAATTCAGCTCATCTCATACACAAGGCAAAACCATATACGTAGATGACATTGCTCCTGTTGTGGGAGAAGTTCATTTATACCCCGTTTTATCCACCATCGCGAAGGGAAAAGTTGCTGATTTTGACTTAACCCAAGTTGAAACAGATCCAAATTTCATTAATTTTTTTTCGGCCAAGGATATTAAAGATAATGCCTGGGGACCGATGATTGCGGATCAGCCCTTTTTTGCCAATAAGATTCAATACTACGGAGAAATTATTGGTCTGATCGCGGCGAAAACTCCCGCTAGCTCCAGACAGCTGGCCAAAAAAGTTAAAGTAGAATACCAGGAAGCTAAGCCAATTCTTTCTATTCAAGAGGCCATTAAAAAGAAATCCTTTTTGTGTGACACCATTAGTTTTATTTCGCCCAAAAAATATAAAAACAATATTGATGATGTGGGAATCGTTGGTGAATTTCACATCGGAGGCCAGGAGCATTTCTATTTAGAAACTCAAGCTGCCCGAGTAACATACTCAGAAGGCAATCATTTAAAAATTGAATCCTCCACTCAGCATCCAACGGAAGTTCAGCATATATGTTCTAAAATGACTAATATTCCCTATTCACAAATAACTGTTGAGGTGAATAAATTAGGGGGTGGCTTTGGAGGAAAAGAATCTCAGGCCAGTCATATAGCTGCTTTATGTGCACTCGCTTCAGTCAAATTACAAAAAACATGCCGCTTAATTTTAGACCGTGATGAGGATTTTCAAATTACCGGCAAACGGCACCCGTTTTATCATAAGTATAAAATAATCGTTTCTCCTGCGGGTCAAATACGCCACTTAAAAGTTGATATGTATTCTGATGGTGGAGCTTATTTAGACTTGTCACTTCCCATTCTGCAACGGGGAATGTTTCACGTTGATAACTGTTACTATATACCTCATTACGAGATTAATGGTCGAATTGCTAAAACGAATAAAGTTTCCAATACGGCTTTTCGTGGTTTTGGTGGACCTCAAGGAGCAGCGCTGATTGAAATGCTGATGGAAAGAATTGGTCAGCACCTGGAGTTAGACCCCTATCAAGTTCGGCAAATAAACTTATATCAAAAAAATAAATTGACTACTCCTTACGGTCAAAAGATCAAGCATAACTTTCTACCTGAGATTTTTTCAGATTTAGCAAAGAAATCAGCCTATCAAAGTCAGCGTAAAAAAATTAAAAAACTTAATAGTGACCCAACGAGTGAATGGCTCTACGGTATGAGCATGACTGGAACAAAGTTTGGAATTTCATTTACGGCCAAATTTCTTAATCAAGGGAATGCCTTAATCAATATTCTTCCTGACGGAACCATGCAAGCCAGTACCGGCGCAATTGAGATGGGTCAAGGAGTGAGCCATAAAATTCGTAAAATCTTAAGTGACTATTGGGGGCTAACACCTGAGCGAATTTTTATGCTTAAAACTAATACTGAAAAGAATGCTAATACTTCCGCAACAGCGGCTTCTAGTGGAACGGACATTAATGCAAGTGCGGCCCTCATTGCCTCGGAAAAAATAAAAAATCGATTAATGGATTTATATTACTCTGTTTCTCTTTTACGCAAAAAAGAATTGATGGATGAATCCAAACTTAAAAAATGTCCAAAAGACAAAGTGAAAAAAATTAAATTTGCGAATAATACGGTTCAAGGCTTAGGGAAGTTAGTCATCTCTTTTCAAGAACTCACATCAATGGCCTATATGAACCGGGTTTCTCTTTGTGATTATGGCCATTATAAAACAGAAAAAATTTGGTTTGATGATAAAACGAAAAGAGGAAATCCCTTTTTATACTACTCAACTGGCGCAGTTAATACTGTAGTGAAGATTAATAAATTCACAGGCGAAATCAAAGTGCAAGAAGCCAAAATCTTAATGGATCTTGGTCGCCCGGTAGATGAAAAGATTGACCGAGGGCAAATTATGGGAGCTTACATTCAAGCTCAAGGCTGGGTCACCACGGAAGAATTGATTCATCGGCCTGATGGTTTTTTGGCCACTCACTCTCCTACCACTTATAAAATACCTAATATTCAAGATATTCCACGAAAGTTTTCAGTGGACTTTTTTCCAAACGAAACCAATACAGCGAACGTGGCAAAATCAAAAGCGGTGGGAGAACCTCCCTTTCTTTTAGGAACCAGTGTTTACACGGCCATTATGGATGCGCTTCATTGTGGAAAGAAAAATGAGTTAAGTTTGCCTTTTACTGGTGAAAATATTCTGGATCATTTAAGTTAGTTTTCAAATTTCAATCACTTGTTCCAAATTTTTGTAAAAAGTAGAAGTCTCTAATTTTAGGTAATTAGCTAATTTTAGTGCCCCAAAAATTGGTCAAATCACTCAGGTCTTTCCCAATACTTACCTTAAGTTAAACATTTAATTCCGAAGCTAACTATCTAAGATAATAAACTTTTTCCCAAAACACTCAACCGCTCCTAAATATCTGCCCGGTTTTCTACGATAATAAATAATAGAATAGGAAGAATTTTCGACCTAAGTCTTGAGGATATTATAGTACGTGACTTGTTTTACGAGGTTTAATACATTTTTGTGCTCGAAAGGAATTAACTTCCTCTTAACTGCCACAGTGATGGTCATGATTTCTTGTGTGGGGAAAGTTAAAAACACCAAAGAGAAAACCGCAAGTAGCGTTCAAGAAGCGGAAAAAATTCTTGAGTTAACTTTGGCCAAAGAATTTTACCCTATCTCAGATACAAAGATTGTTGGTCGTTTAGAACCACCACCCCCGCCCTATAAATTGTCTGAAATAACTTACTTAATTTCTAAAACAGGAGATCAAGTTCCCACTGCCTTTTCTGGAGCTGCACTGGAAACCCTTAGCAAGGATTATACTGGTTCATATCAAGTTATTATGCGAGATCTTGAACCTAATACTTGTTATCAATTCAATGTAAATATTGAAACAGAAAATGGAGTAAAATCCGACTCCAAAGTTTTCTTTTCTGGCTGTACTCTGGTTGATGATGTTTCAGATTTTTATGGAATCAGTCAGGTTGAAAACGTATCTGGCCTTAGTGGTGCCTATGCTTTAAAGGTCTATGTTAATGCTGCCACAAATACCACAGACGTTCTTCCACAACCTGGTGATACTTATGCCTATGAAATCTATGCTGGTAAAAAATCAAAAATATCTCCAAATCAGCTTTTTGATACAACTAATCCTGAAGTCACTAAATACACAATTAGCTATAAATATAATCAAACCGTCATTAATGGATTAGAACCAGACACTGAGTACTGGGTCGGAGCGAGAGCTTTGAATAAAGGCTTTCAAGCAAATCAAGATAATCCTTATTACATTCCTGAACAAAATGAATTCTACCTAGAAGGGAAAACTCAATCAGACTCTGTCAGCAATATTAGTTGGGACTCCAGTTCTTTTGAAGTTAATTTAGAACCAGGTTCCGCTGGATTAACCTCGGTTACTGGTTCATGGAATTCAGTTATAGGATTATTTTATAATCTCCGCTTTTATTATGTGGACCAAGACCTCATGCCTAATCAAGCGGATCTTTTTACTTATATTATGAATGGTAATGATGAGGCATGTACTGGATCCGAAGATGGAAACTCAGACATCACCTGCAAAAATCTTTCCTCGAGTGCCACCAGTACAACCGCAGCTGGATTAACTTCCTATAAAAACTACTGGATGGCATTGGCCATCTGCTTAAATGAAGCTTGTACGGACCAGAATAAAAAAATTGTCTCTCCCATTAAATCAATTCGAACTGAGCCTGAAGTTGGATTCTACTCTGGAGTTATTTCCGTTTTAGAATCAATTGATTCTGATCATCTCGATCGCATTAGATTAAGTGTTACTCCTTTTGATGAAAATGGAGGCGCTGGTGATGGTGTGGCTTGTAAAATGCGCATCAACGCGGGATCAGAAATTTGGTTAAATCATCCGGATCCAAGTGCAGGGCCACCAAATACTATCAATACATCAGACATAAGTGTTTTACCTTTTAACTATAAATCAGATTATTTTATCACCTTATCAGGTTATAACTTGGCCACAACGGATACTTATTATTTTAAATGTCTTCCCTATTTAGTTAATGGATCAACCATTGAAATTAAATCAGATGGGATCTTACCATGGGTTGCCGCAACCGGATTATCATTAGAAGGACCAACTTATACTCAATTTCCTGGACTAGATGTAGGCTTTTTAACATGTGTGGATAGCAATAATAGTATTTCCATTACCTGGCCAACCCCTACTGGTGGTATTTATGCAAAATATCTTGTTTTGCTTAAAGACCGGGCCGTAGGAAATCCCATTTTCTCTGTTCAAGATGCCTATGATGAGGATCCTGGATATTACGTTTTTGAAGAACATAAAGATAACAACTCCACCACCATTTATGGGCTTTCTGCTGGAACCTATGACGTGGCAGTTGCTACTTTTTTAGATTATATGAGTGGAACTGCTTATATCCGTTCCAGTGATAATGTCGATGTTGGAAGTTGTACCGTTAACCCATAAGAAAGAAAATGATGAAACTGAAATTAACATTCACTTTATTTTTGTTCATTCTGATAAGCTCAGTTTTTCAGGGATGCGTGGGAACCGTTGAGTCAAATAAGGAGAAAAAAGTTAAGTCTCCAGTTGAGGCTAATGATACAATAAATTATGAAGGAATTACTTATTTAAGGTCCATATCAGAGCAAGCTCTCGAAGTTGGTTTTGCGGCCATGCCCGCTTCAGTTTCAGAGGCTATTTTTGAAATACATTTAAATAATTCGCCTTCACCAATAAATGTTGTTGCTAGTGATTTAGAAGAGAGATCCGATGGTGATAATGTATTTACTATCTATAAACTAGCTCCCTCTACTACCTACTCTGTCAAAGTCAATTTATTTGATAAGGGACGAAAGAAACGAATTAAATCAAAAAATACTCTCATCGCCAAAACCTTTACTCAAAGAGTAGCCGAATTCAAAGGTATAAAAACTGTCACAAATTACTTAGGCGCGGACTCTATGACCAAACTGCGCCTTTCTTATGAACCCGCCTATAATGATTCACACATTAATAAAAAGGATTATCATAACAAAAGATACATTATAAAAATGACTTGGGGAGACAGTGCTTCTCGAGATATTCTCGATTTTGGTAATGCAACTAATAAAGCTACCCTTTATCAGGAACACTATTCTGGAACCACTCCAAACGATACTTATGATGCCGTGGGGCTCATCCCCGGGACTGAGTATTGTTTTATGATGAACGCCGAAAGTAGAGAAAGATACTATAAAGAACCTGATGAAACTGTGCCAATTGAATCCAATACCCGCTACGCCTGTGGAAAAACGGAGGCAACCGTTGGACTAATGGAATGGGATGAAACCAGTGTAGTATTTAACTTAGGAGCAGGAGCCGACGCAAGAGAAACCATTCAGGCCAAATGGGATAGTGCCAGCGGTGGATTTGCTGGATATCTATTTTTGATAGCGGGTGTGGAAATTGGAACAGCAATTCCGATCACCCCTGGATCACCAAATCAATTTACTGACACTAATTTAGATTCACTTATTCCTGGAAATATAACTCACGTTAAACAAGTAGAAAATGATTTTGGGGCATGGGATCCGAATCTCATAAATTTCTCAATTACTGGCTTAAATAATTACTCTTACTACCAAGTAATGATAGTTGTTTGCCGAAATGCCACTTGCCAAGATTCAGACAGGATTGAGTCTCCCATGCAACTCATTCGAACCGTTCCAAGCTTACCTACGAATGGCGGGGTTAATTATATTGGTGATCCTGATGATAAATTGGCCACGAACAAAGGAACTGTTCACTTTGATCCCATCGATACAAACTCCGGTTATGCTGATTATTTACACCTCTATTGCTATTCAGATGAAAGTGGATCTGACCCCATACAACTTGATGTGGGCACTGAAGTCATAGACCCTACTCATCCCTGTCATGGAATTATCAGGCAAACTTCTGATCCCACATCTTATTCAGATTTTGATACTTTTACGGAAATTGAATTCATTGATACCCAGGGTTTAAATGGAAACCGTTATTGCTTTTCTCTAATCCCTCAAATAACAGACGCTGCCTACACCACAGTTGTTAGTGCATATCCGGCCAAAATTGTTTGTAAAACCATAAGACTCTTAACTCCAACACTTGAACAGTTTCCTGGTTTAACTAGTAACTGTAGTGGATCTAATATTAGCGAAGATAATTTCAAAGTTACTTGGAATGATCCAACTGGTGGTTTGTATACTGGATATGAAGCTTATTTGGTCAACAAAGTTGATCAAAACTTTTCCTACACTAACGCTGTGGCCGGGCACGGAGACTACACTGTCGAGGCAGCTATCGCGGATGGAGTCAATGATTTTACTTTTCAAGATTTAACCCCTGGACAAACTTACCAAGTGGGAATTTTAGCCTACCTCAATGATGGAGTTGGAGGAAAAGTTTATTCAGAGTTCAATAATGGAACCGTTGAATGTCAAATATCCTACCCTGAAGCAACCTTTGAGAAATTTGAAGATATTTTTGCAGTAGGACCTAAAACTAACGGGCTTCATCCAGAGCACTACCTAGATTCAATCTCTGGAGGAGACGAGCGAAAAAGAAAGAAAGCTCTATTAGAAACAATGGACCCTATAACGACCATGCCAGCTGAAGTTGAAATGGATCCAGATGGAGTAACCCCCTTGGCGGCCGGTGCTCACTCTTCTGCCAATGGAATAAACGAGTTCGACGGAATTTATGGAAGATTAGACAATGATGGGGGGAACCCTATTCATGCATACTCTAATAATGGAATTGTCCGTCTGGTTTGGGAAGATTTCCCTTTAAACATTGCCACTAAAGCGGATGCGGCGAATTGCGAAAGTGAACGAGCAGACTTGAAGATGAACTTACAAGAAGCTGCCTGTATCTACGGTGTAAAAGCCACAGAAGAAACGGATAAAAATAATCGCCGCTTTGGGTACAAAGTTTATCGATCCGTTAATAATAAATCTACTTGGAAAGAGTTAACTACTTATGATGGTACAACCAACCAAACTGTTAACAATGCAGGTTTAATTCGAGCTCAAGAATATTATCATTGGGGATGGAATAGCAGCCCAGGTGTTGCCAGGGCCATGGAGAGAAGCAAAATTTTTGCGGCTAGCTTTATAGACTACTCTGCTCTTTATGAACCAGAGGATATCTCTGGAGGAGCGCAAATTGAACGGGGAAAAATCCTTCATTATAAACTTGTACCGGTTTTTGATGGACAAGAAATAGAATTTGAAGACGATTCAAATAAAAATGTAGTTAGGGTCATTCTTCCTCCCGCGAATATGGCTTTTGTTCACCGAAAAATTGCGAACAAGACTTTGTGCGATCAAATGGCACTGCCTATTTCCACTAACCCAACTCTTCACTACTCATGTGCCTACAACGGGCTTGGAGCAAGACCAATTTTAGATCATGCTCGAGGAGAAGGAAGATATGATATTGGGTCAGATTTATTAGTGGATCGATATGAAATTGGTTGTGACTTTACTCGTGGATCTCTTTCAGAGGCCGAATCTACCATTCACAATAACTTTTTAACCGATAGTTTTGACCGACGCTCTGAAGAGTTTGAAGGGACCAGTCAATCAGGAAATTTTATAGGTTGTAATGGCCAAGAGCACAACGACACCTTATTAGCTTGGGACAGCAACGGAACCACTGAGTATGATTATATGCTCAAAGGTGATTGTGTTGGCCAAGGTAATGTTTCAGGAATTGCCAATACCACTTGCGCGGATCCCGCGAACACTGGCCAACTGAGATCCTTCGTCGCCCCTGGATTAACAGGAACCAAAGCTTGTAATGATCCTGCGAAAGGATTAGATAATCCACATACTATGGACGAATTTGTCATTGAATACTTTATGCAGCCTGCTCAGCCACACGCAGTCCATACTTATCGTGATAACGGCGGAAGTAGCTGGTCCATACCAAATATTCCAGGAAGAAACGACACTAATATTAGCCTTGGATCCACAGGGGGTCAAATGAGGTGTGCCATCAATTTGCCATATGTTCACGATTTTGGTGAGGGTAATCGATTTGTACCTCGCTGGTTTTCCTTGAATCAAATTTTAACTAATGTTGGTGGATCCCTCTGGCATGACAAAACTTTGCGAGATATTTATGACGATCGCACTGTTTGGTATGATGATGTGGGAGACCCCGTTGCCCATGAAGTTGCCTCACCTCTTGATACTTCTGCCGTTGATATTATTTCCGGAGAAAACCGCTATAATTACTACTTAGACCGACCAATTGCCAGAGTCATGACTTCAAACGAAGCCCATCTTCCTCCATTAAACAATTTAAACCAAAGCCTAGCACAGAGAATTTGCGAAACCTATGAAGTAGAAATTGGATCAGAAAATGGTGGAGGGGCTTTTGTCGCCTTAAGTGGTTCAAGACAATCTAAACAACTTCCATCCCGAAAATTGATGATCGCGATGAGCCAGTGGCCAGATACCTTCCGTCCACCATTTAATGTGGCAAACCCGGCCAATCGAGGGCATATTGAAAATATCGAATCGGGAAGAACTCTTGGAGGAACTATCCATGCCGGTGAGGTCGCTCACCCAGAAAACATGAGTTGCAACGTTGCAGATAAAGTCTATGGTGGTTATTCTTGGGATTCAGGAGATGAATTAAATTCAAATCTTGGCTCCAGTTCGAATAATGAGTTAACCACGGGATCATCTGTTCAAAGATCCATTGCAGGAAGATCAACCGAAGCTTGTATTTCTCGTTTTGGAGTTCAAGATTTTGTTGGAAATGTCACAGAGATGGCCGTGGATCGAATTGGTTGTGATATGTCTGGGGAGGAAATATTATATGGACCTCTCGCAGGGCCCACACGTTATAACGATTCAGTTCTCTTGGTGGGGGATTCTAGTTCGAATACCGAATATTTCTCCAGGGACCCTCTTCACTTAGCAAATTCCACCTGGGTTCAATCCAATCCCAATACAGGTGAGTGTTCAGCCTATACAAATGGTATGGACGACAACTATCCATTTGTTCAAGGGGGAGATATTAATCCGGTTACTCTCTTTGATGGATCTCTTAATACTGACTTAATTGATATCACTTATACTCCTTATGATCCTGAAGCGGTTCAAGATTTAAGAGATGGTTTTGGAACCATTTTTCAAACTGGTCAAAATGGATTTTCTCCTCCAATTTCGCAAAATAATACAATGTCTTTAGAGATTGCTTCTAATAAATATTTTGCCCCTGGAGTTGGACTTTCACTTAATACAAATATTGAAAATGATTTTGAGTATGCAGAAGGAAATGTATCTCCTGTACAAATGTGGTTTCAAGTTGGAATTGATAAGTTTTTTGACTCTGCATATCCAGAACCGGCAACGCCTCTCAATGAAGATGATTTTTGGATTCCCTACTTTCCTGTAGGAATGTCAGAATTAACCTCAATTGGTATGTCAGAGATTACAGATCAAGATGTAAGCTATGATCCGACACAAGCCAATCCTCAAAATTATAACTTTTATACCTCAGTGACTTTAGGGACACCAAACTCCCCTACTAATAATACCCCAGATACAACAGACACGGCCACTTGGGGAGCAGCGATTCCTTTACGGAGAACCTACTGGCAGCTTGACCGAAATATTAACACCACTTTTTACAGCGGTGGGAACCACTCTGAAGACAAACCTGGTCGTTATACGGCCACTTTAAGAGCAGCAAATTCTCGCACTGCTGGTAGCCGATGCATGGTACGAATTGATAGTGAATAGGAAAAAGATGTACGTAAAATGGTTAAATTTATTTAATCTACTCGTGATGAGCATCATCATTTCATCTTGCTCTAAAGATGGATTAGATGATCCTTCAACTGAAGTTCAGGATTCTGAAAGAATTGATAATGTTCTTATTGGCTATAAAGGAATAAGCGCAAATCTAGGAGAATTTTTAGTTAACGATCCCACACAAACAATCCCTATACTGGTTCAAAACGATGGCGAATTTGAAATCAGAAATATTAAAATAGAATTTGCCGAAGAATCTTTATATTTTACCTATATGCCAACCACTGCTGGGGCAAAAGTATTTCCAGGAGTTGGTGGAAGTTGCCAAGGTACTCTTAGCCCTGGTGAAAGCTGTACTATTAATTTAGCTTTTCATCCTAAAAAATCTGGTGAATTCATATTCCCCTACGAAGTAACTTATATGAGTGCGGCAGAAAAAACTGTTCGCCGACCGATGACCGTTACGGCCAGAGCAGGATTTCCTGCCTTACTTTTTATTTCACAGGGAGTTAGTTATAAGGATTGGGGAGTCTTAGAACAAACAGAAGTAAAAAACTATATTTCAAGCTACACCGTCACCAACTCTGGAGAACTATCCGCGGTGGACCCAACTATTAATTTAACCATTAGTGGCGGAAATGAAGCTTTTGAACTTATTAATAATACCTGTAATGAAGACATTGCCCCTGAAGCAAGTTGTACTTTTTCTATTAAGCATACTCCATTAAATAATGATCCAACTGACCCATCCGTTTCTTATAGCGCGGTAGGAGCGATGAGCTATCAAAAAGATAATAAGGGACAAACTGGTGGAATATCATTTCAAATCGCCTCTTACTCAACTTTAATTCAAGGAATCTTTGAAGCGGCAGGTAGTAATACTATAACTTTTACTCCAGATATTATTAATGGGAATAAAGAGCAGCAAATTTTTAAAATTAGTAACAATGGCTATCGTTCTGGTATTCCCATCGAATTTATTGTTAAACACGCGGATAATTCAGTTTGGGCCACTTGTAAAAAATTTGGAACAGCTGGTGAAATCAAATGCTATGATGCGGGAAATATTGAATTGCCTCTTTCTCAGTTTCCTTTTAACTTTCATGATTTAGATAAATCATTAGAAAAAGAAATTGCAGGTAAAACTATCAACTCACAAGGGGGATCAGGTTTTTTTACCATCGACTTCCAACCGTCTGTGGCCAACACAGCAGCAACTAATTATACCGGAAAAATCATTGCTCTCAAATATGATACTTTATGGAAAGGTGAAACTGATATTGTAACAGAAGATTTATTCACAATTGATGCTAACTCAATTCAACCGGCCAAATTAGAACTTCTCAATCTTTCATTGAATGGAAATAATTTATCCGAAACCACTATAACCAATCCACAAGAGTTTGTTTACAATTTTTATTTAGGAAGATTAGCTAAAGTTACAAGTCCAAACTACCCAAATACTATTAGTTTTCAAGTTATAAATAATGGTGAAGCGCAAGCCACTCTAACTCATTATAAAGATGGTGATGGTTTTACTATCACGAACACCGGCCAAGATATTAATAGTTACTATCGAAATATTCTTCGATCAAGTTGTGATGTCATCATGCCCGGTCAAACATGTACACTGACAATGGACTTAACCACATTAGCCGACCCAGGAGGCTCTGCAGTTGAACTTGATCTGCTCAACGATACTGAGGTAGCATCTCCCGCTGCGTGTTCAGATTACTTGAATAATCCTCAAGCCTTATTAGATAATTGTCACAAGCAATTTTTTATAACTTACGATGATTCCTCCATCTATTATGATAATGGAGATCCAATGGATGATAAAGTTTTAGAATTAAGAATGTCAGCGGACCTAGTGGCAAAAGCGTTTTTAGTTTATGACGACATTACTTCCGGACAACAAGGTTCAATTAATGCGGATGACTCTAAAACTTATTATTTAAAAATTCTCAATATTGGAACCGGTCCTGCCACCTACTTAAGATTTAGACCAGGGTTTAATTTAAAATGGAATTCTAACACTGATACTGGTTGGGTTTATGGCTTTGATGTGGTTGATCAGATGCATGATAATACCGGCAACACTGAAATAGGCACCACTGGTGCGGACTACGATTGTTTTGCTCTTTTTGATTGGAATAACACCAACTATTACATTCCAGGTCCCGGAGTTTATAATAGTGCAAAATCACTTCCGGCTTATGAAAATTGTGTGCTAAAAATCGATTTCTCCATGCATAACACACACCGATTCACCTATTATGGACCTGCGCAAAACGCTCTTCCCGCTTCTGAGTTTACCGCAGAAAGGTACCGCCTTTTTCAAAGAGAGCTAAACAACACAATGGACATGTGGGAATGGGATGATGAACATACTTGGGCCAGAGTTAGATTCGAATATGCCGACGGAGATATCAACGCAACTTCACCTGATAGTAATATATTTGGAAATTATTTTATTTTGGATGAAATGGATATTCAAATTCGTTTTAATAATTTTGGAACTGTTGTTCCATTAGAAGTGTCGCCAACCTATGCTGGTTTTATCAATCGTGAAGAAATTAATTTACCAATGCTAGATATTCCAGATTATATTTGGATGGCATCTTCTGGAGGACAGAACCCCTGGGATGACTTTGATGATCCGGTTACTATTCCCGACTCCACTTTTTATAATGTTGGTACTTCTTCTGACCCAGTCAAATCGTACTCTCAATCCGCCAGCACCCTTGCGGCTAATTTAGACAGTACATTGCCTTACTCAAGTATCTTTAATTCTGATCATGATTATCATATGCAGCTTGGAACAATTCCGGCCAACTTACCCTATGACATAGACCTCTCTATTAAATTAAATGGAATCCGAGGCGGTGCAGATTTAACCGCATTTAATTATGATTCAGGATCTGCCAATATGACTTTTAGCAGTGGAATTACACTCCCTAATTATATTGCAGGCGATGATCGACCCAGGTTTACTTTTACGATCCCTAGCGGAACGCCTGCTGGAATAGAACACGGTTCCGTTGACTATACTTTTGAATCTCGAGGAGAAACAGAAACAGTGGACATTCAAGTCATGGCAGAAGTTGTGGACCCAGCAACCATTCCAAAAGTTCAGCTCTCCTTTGGAGATCATCAAGTTAACTATGATCCTATAACAGAAATTACCAGTGTTGATCCTTTTGTAGACCCCACGGATTATCATTTGAATAATGAAGATATAAGCTATGTTCTCTACGATGATGCCACTTCACACACTGAAACCATGACAGCGGTGAAGGATTCAGCGGTTTTTGCCATAAAAAGAATTAAGGTGAGTAACAACTCAGGTTTTACCGTCAAGGGTATGAGAATTTTTATTTATAATACGGAAATTGTGGTTGGTAATGCTACGGCGATGCCAGCGAACCTATCAATTAATAGTAACACTTGCACTAATGAAACTTTTAATAACACAGACGAATGTTACTTTGATCTTAAATACGAACCAACTTCAGGGTCAGTTAATCAAACCTATGACATCAAAGTTTATCATCAAATAAAAAATGATCAATACTCCCTCCAAGTTGGTAGAATTTATCTCGAGCCAGTTTCTCCTGCCAGTGTCTACGTGGTGGATACGGCCAGTTATCCATCGAATATTTTTGATAACAATAATCCCGATATTGGGGGGCAACCCTATCCAACCACAGCACATATTTTTGATTGCGGTGGCTATAACCCGGTCGCTGATTCACATATTATCCTAGGACCTTATCCAACCAAATGTGTTTCAGACCCAATTGAACTGGCCAATAGCTCTACTATCTCAGCTAGTTTTCTCAAGGGAATCGATGATCCCACCACCATCACGTTTGATGTTGATGGTTATACCTTAATTTATGATCGAATTTCCACAGGAAAAACCATTCAAGTTCATGCAACCGAACCATGTTTAGTTGGAGATGATGTTTCAATAAACTATGCAGTAGATCCGATTCCAGATGATGCGGGTTTTAACGTTAATACCAACCCTGCTTTTGATTGCTTTATCAGAATTGAATACCATGCCTATGGAGATGAGATTGGAGTGGATCTTGATTCAACAAACTTAATGGCAACTCTTTTTTACTGGAATAATAATCGATCAAGTTATGATACAAACTTAAACTTTGTCATTCGTGGCTTTGTTGAAGGGCCAAGAAGCGTTGCCGGGAATGGCGGAAAAATGATTTCGATGGAAATGGAAAATGGACAAATCTCAATTGACTGGCCAACTTTTACTACTACTGGGGCAACAGAATGGGGAAGTATAACTGGATATAGAGTTTACTGGAATAATGATACTAATGGATTAAAATACTCTAATCAAGATATTTTTCTCGATGATCATCTTGAAACGATTACTATAAACGAAGGAAGAATGGAGTACTCAAACTCAATATATACCCAAACCAGAAATTTTACTATCAATCGCTTTTTCAGCTTAATGGTAGTTCCCATAAGAACCATTCAAGGAACTTCTGATACTTATATTTCAGCATCAGACCTTGAAGTTCCCATTTTACTAAGTCCTTCTAATAATCAATTCTACGATTATAACTCTTTTACGTTATTTGAAACATCTATTGTAGACGATCAATTTGCCCAAACCATAACTGAAGCAAGTTCAAAATGTACTTCAAGTCCTTACCAAGCACTTATTAACGGTTCAAACCAAAGTTTTCCCCGATCACTCATCACTTTAAATGATTGGGAATTTATTCTAGCCAATTCAGCTGATGTGAATAAAAAAAGAACACCAGATGATATTTATCCCGATGAGTTTGATGCTTGGCCGCATTGGACTAGTGAGGCAACTGACGATGCGAATAATATTTTTGACCCTTTAGGATGGGATGGATCTAATTTAGAATATTTAGATACCATAACCAATACAAAATTAATTCTAGATGCAGATAATCCAGGAGGAAGGGATATAAATCTTATAGCAGGTGGTATTTTTAGTACTCCCGATCAAGATACCTGGGTCCATCCAAACTATAACCTGGGACTTTCTCGCTGTAGTTCCTATGTAAATCCCTATCATCCTTTCACTGAACCTCAACCCTAACAAGAGTCAACTTAACCGTTTTATTTTTGCCAAAAAGATTGGACCACCAAAGTGATTCTCTACTTGAGGAAGAATAAGTTCAGATTGAAGAAGTTCAAACCGACCTGTACGCTTTTTCTCTAACCTCTGTAATATATTTTCGTTTTCCAAGGGATTTATGGAGCAAGTTGAATAAACCAACTCTCCCCCTATCTTTAAAACCTCTAATGCGCTACAGAGTAAAGAAAATTGAGTGTTGGCAAGGTTTTTCATTTTCTTAAAAGACCATGTGTCAGTAGACCCTTGCTTAAGTAAATGCCTTTCCGAACTGCAGGGAACATCCAGAAGAATTTTATCGGCCACCTCGGTTTCATGCTGAAACCATAAACGAGCATCAAAGTTTGTAAAACGGATATTTTCCACTTGAGGTAAAAATTGATTTAAGTTTTTTTTTAATTTTATAAATCTATTTTTACTTATTTCATTAACGGTTAAGTTTAGTTTCGCTAATTGGTCAAAATTTTGATAGCACCAGTACAATGACTTCCCCCCAGGAGCGGAACATAAATCATATACCACCTCATCAACTTGTGCGTCTAAGATGTCGACAGTTTTCGTGGAGACGGGATCCAAAAAATAGGAATCAGTTGCCTCTATTTTTTCGGTTAATACAGATAATTTATTTGAACTCACTGTTGTGAAATCTAATGCATAATAGCCATGCTCTTTGAGCATATTTTTTTTTAATTGATCCCAATCGGGATAAATATCTTGATAATACTGATCAAAGGATAAAGATTTACTCTTCACACTGCGCTCTGAAATCCACCCATTCCTTCTCGCTAAGAGGATATACTGGGGAGTAAAACATTTCTTGCTGGTAGATTTTAATAAACTTTCGTGAATAAGGGTGCTGGTTAAAGTAATTTTTCCACCATAAATAATTATCTGAGCGAGAGTATAACTTGTAGTACTTAGTCATCTCAGTTAATTTAAAAAAGTCTAATTTATTTTCCTTGAGAATACCCTGTACCTTCTGTTCAATCTTCCCCTCTTCATCTTTATTAAAACTAAAACCACCCATAATTTTTTCGATTTCAGCAAATGGTAATTTTTCTTTTTGAATTAATTCCCAAAAATTTTGCAAAGGAAGTTGTTGAAATGGTTTATAATAATCACTTTGTTTTAAATGAAAAATCTGATGGGCCATCATCCCCACAAAATCCATATGCCCGGGCAACTCAGAAATTATTGAGCATGAAAAGATCATAGTTTTGGGAGGAATAAGTAGCGTTGAATAATTGGCCTGCTTTTCAAAATAAATATTATACCTACCAGGTGAAATACCTAAGTTTAAAAGTAATTTATTTAAAGTTTTTTGATCTGTAAGAACATTTACATTAGCTTTTTCAATTTGAAACTCTTCAAAAGTCGTGGAAAAAAATGAAACCACTACATATTCCACAATATTCGCTTTAATGGTTGGAAAAACATAGAAGATGATAAGAATCAAGGCCATAAGTATTGTGGAATTTCTGGCCAGCTTTTGTTGATTATTAGCAAAAGACTCTTTAAATTTATTTCCCTTTTCCCATTCTATTTTTTCTAGAATTAATTCTCTTTTTTGATAACTAAATCTTATTTTCTCTTCGCTGGGATAAGACCTCAACACTGATTCTTTCGGCCAATAATAAGTTTGGTCTTTAAGATAAATAACTAAATACTTTTCAGTTGATTTTAACTCAACATCCAGAATTTCTTCTTGATCATTTTTAAAGCGTTTAAAGCTTGCTTGCATAGATTTATGCTGCATGAAAACTAATCTTTAGTCAAAGAAGACTGAATAAGTACATTTTGTGTTGCACTATTCTCATGTTGCAAATAGTGTACAGTTTGCTCAAGTACTTTTTTCTTAGTTCATTTCTTTTTCTGGAGAAATTTTTGGTTCTCGATACAAAATTCTAACAATATTGAACAAAACAAAGGGATTATTATGAAACTAAGAACTGTCATGTCTTTTTTAACACTCTCTGGGCTTACAATATCAACATTAACATTTGGACAAATTCCTCGCCATGAAATTAGGCAGAAAAGTGGAAATCACAATAGAATCGCTAAAAACATGAGCTATGAATGGAAACCTCATGAATCTATTCCACAGAAAATGGAGCTTCTTTATAAGGGAGCAGATATCAATTTAAAAAAAGTTCGAGGATACTCGAATACTATTTTCATCGAAGATGAAATGAATATTATTACTGAGTTTGATAAAACAAACCAAGTATTTGCTGATGCCTATTCAACTTTTACTGAAAATCATGTCAATTTTTGCTCAATTTATTTAAACCGCGATTCGGATGTCACTAGAGGAACATTAAGAAACGGTCAAAAGTTAGTGGTCGATGGTGTCTATTATTATGTTAATGATCCTAGTTATGTCATCGTTAGAATTAGTCAACCTGGGACATTTAAAGTGGACATGATTTGTATGAAACCACATGCTCTCGTTACCACTGAAGAAAGAGTGAAAGAAGAATTTAGTTATGAATTACTACAAAATATCTTAACAAATCACTTTGTTATTTCTCCTAAAGAATAGGATAAACACATAAAATATTAGGTGGAAGGGGAATATTATTCCTCTTCCAATCCTCCCCTCATCTTCTCCTAGCAATCTCTCGATTAAGGAGATGTGAAAGAGAAAAAACACTTAACCACATTATTCTCACAAATAAAGTTTTATCAAAATAAAACTCCGCCACTTGAGTTACTAAAAGCTAGTGTGGATACTAATTCTTATTTTTTTCAATTATTAAAAGAAAAAACTATTTATTACTTTGAATCCGGCGACCTTAAAAATGTTATTAATGACTTTCCTCCTCCAAGAAATTTTCGGGTAACGGGAAACCGAGTGGAATTTTATCGCCACACTTGGCAAGAAATCGATTCGTTAAATAATTTTGACGAAGTTCTTTTTTCCAAGGGGATGAATGCAGTCGTTCCCCATGAAGTTTTACAAATTCGATTAGAAGGAAAATTCAATGTGGTTCATACGGAAGTTATTCACGGTGAACTATCAAATGTCAGCGGCATTGAAGAGATGTCGAGAAATATTGCTAGACTTAAAGAAAAATTAAAGAAAATGGGTGATGAGGGCCAAAAAATAATTATTTCTCATACTCATCCGAGTATCGATATTATTCTTATCGATGGCCAATATTACAGTTATCTTTTTGGAGGTCTCTCTGAAAAGGACCTCAATATAGGTCAATCAATCTTTCAGTTAAACTGTATCCCTACCACTATAGAGGCAATTTCTCCTAACAAGTGGAAATACACCGTTCATTTCACAAAATAAAAAATCTAATCTTGTTCCATTGATTCAATTTTGATAATTTCTTTCTACAATTTTAATAGGAGATTTTTATGAATTTTGACACATCTGTTTATGTAGATAAGGCCGTTGAGATGGTCATGTCTTATGGCCCAAAAGTAGTCTTGGCCATTTTTACCCTAATCATCGGTAGCTGGATAATTAATATTTTATCCAAAGTCTTTGATCGGGCCCTAACTAAAATGAAATTCGACGATACTCTCCAACCTTACATGGTTGGAATAGGAGCAACTCTCCTAAAAGTAATTCTCTATATAAGTGTTGTTGGAATGCTTGGAGTTCAAACAACTTCATTTATCGCGGTCCTTGGTGCGGCAGGTCTTGCCGTTGGAATGGCACTCCAAGGAAGTCTTGGGAACTTTGCCGGTGGGGTTTTATTATTAATCTTTAAACCGATAAAAAAAGGTGATCTGGTTGAAGCATGCGGAGTAACCGGAGTGGTTGAATCCATTCAGCCTTTTGTGACCGTCCTTCTCTCTCCAGATAATATTATTCATTATATTCCTAATGGCGCACTTTCTAGTGGAGCGATTAAGAACTATTCTATTAATCAAGAACGACGAGTTGATCTCACTTTTGGCATCGGGTACCCAGACGATATCGATAAAGCAAAAGAAGTTTTTACCAATGTGGCTAAATCATGCCCCAATACTCATTCCCATTTAGGGCCAGATATCTTTGTTAGTGAACTTGGTGACAGCTCAGTAAACTTCGCAGTGAGACCTTACTGTAAACCGGAACACTATTGGGATGTTTATTTTTATATGCATGAGAATGTAAAAAAAGAATTAGACAAAGCTGGAATCTCGATTCCTTTTCCTCAAAGGGATGTGCATTTATTCAATCAGAAGTAAATTTAAAACTTCGATGAACACTCTTACTAACCGACTGACTAGAGTGGTGAGAGATTCATATTAATTTTTATTTTTTTAGATGGTTTTATAGATTTTATCTTAAACTAAATTGGAATTATGAAAATTGATGTAAATCTCAAGGCGGTGCTGAATCATTTCTATTTTTTGGGGAACACACCAACTCTGGCGAACTAGGGTGCCTAAATTATCTCTCATCATGCCAAAAGTATGATTTATTGAATATAGAGGATCACTTGCACTTTTTTTAAGTTCACCTTGTCCCGCGGTTTTTGCTTTGAGACTTTTAAACTGCTGGTGCTTTGATCTGGGTAAGTATTTTTTTATATATATTGGATAGTATTTGTGTTCATCACTTCGAATGATGGCAGTTTCAGATGTTATAGGTAATAACTTCTCAAAAAGATTTGTTAGAGATTTATTTTGCTGACTTCTTCTTTTCCCATACTTTTCAATTGAGATTTTAGATAAATGCCCAAATGCCGGAATTGCAGCTGCTTCAAGCGCTAATATTTTACGAGTTTTTGGATCAACCGCAGAAGAAATGGTTACGGGCTTTAATTTAGTTCTCTCCTTGGTAATCATATCGTCAATTTGTATAGAATGAACTTTATTTGAGGTCAGGCTATCTCTAAATTTTTGATTTTTTCCAGAAGCAATAATTCCTAAGAAAATAACTTTTCGATGAACAGTTTTCTTATCAATATTTAGAATTTTTGCAATTCTTCTTTGCGAAACTTTAGAGCAAAGAAGTGATTCAACCATCTTATTCAAAGTTCTCTTTTTCTGTCCATAACAAGCTGATAGTTGCGCTGTTGAAGTTCTTTTTCCGCATAGTCTACATCGATAGCGCTGAATATATTTTGAATCACTTTTTCTAAAGAAATGACCATCTTTTTGAAAGTAAACTTGGTTTTGACAGGAACTTCTTGGGCAAGTAATTTTCATACCGAATTACTTTCAAATTCTTCTGGAAGATGAAGATTTCATGTTATGGATTTTTAATGCATTTAAATTAAGCAAAGAAATAAATCACCTCTTTTAGTAAAAAGTTCTAGATACTTTTCACCATAGTTGTCAGTCGGTCTATGATTCTTTCATGAACTTAAGTTCAGATTCCTTCTAACTAGTTAAAATAAATCTTTTAAATAGGTGTCTCATTATAATATTTAATTAATTTATATATATGAGCTCCCAGGCTATCTGATAATTGATGCAGTTTACTTTTCTCTTTCCCTGCAATGATTAAGATGGTCTGGCTTTCACGTAAACTGGCCATGGCAATTATAAAAAATCTTTTTTGATCTTTTTTTGTCTCTCTTCCTCGCCCTTCACTTAAATTTAAAGCAATAGAGCTTGAACATCTTAATAATTGATTATTTAAATGAGTTGGCAACTTTAACTTCTCACATTCTTTATAATACTTAATTGCTAAATCAAGTGTTCGAAAATTATTTGTCATCTTATTACCTCCCGAAGTGAATTTTTTTCTTTCACTTCCAGTGGAGGAAAAAATTTAGAG
>JAOHMI010000169.1 GCA_028101965.1 Bacteriovoracaceae bacterium | reverse complement strand
GGGATTTAGCTGCTTAAATTCGTCCGAAAACTGCTCTCCCCCATTTTTTACTAGGTGGATGGGCCGGTATTCATATTCTAACTCTAAATAGTTTAAAACTAGTCGTACTCTGTAAGAGCAAGATGATCTCCAATAACTATAAAGTATAGGCTTCATTGAAATTCGCTTTGTTTTAGTTTAAATTAGATGCACTTAACTATAGGAGAAAATTATGAAATTGGGAACTCTTAAATCAAATCAAAGAGATGGTGAACTTGTCGTGGTTTCAAGTAATAATAAAAAAGCTGTAAAGGTGGCCAATATTGCAACGACGATGCAAAAGGCCATTGAAAACTGGGATACAGTATCCCCTAAATTAAAAGAAATTTATGAAAACTTAAATGACAATAATTGTGATGATGCATTTGAAGTTGATGAAACTAAATTTCATTCTCCTCTTCCTCGTGCCTATCAATTCCTAGATGGATCAGCTTATATTTGGCATATTATTCTCGTCAGAAAGGCCAGAAACGCCGAACCACCGGAAAACTTAAGAACAGTTCCTTTGATGTATCAAGGTTTGTCTGATCAATTCTTGGCCCCTACTGAAGATATCCCGTTAAGAAACTTTTCTCATGGAATGGACTTCGAAGGTGAAGTGGGAATTATCACTGACTTTGTGCCAATGGGAACCAAAGCCGAAGATGCAGAAAAGCATATAAAGCTCATCATGCTCATCAATGACGTCTCTTTACGTGGCCTTATTCCTAGCGAGCTAAAAGCCGGTTTTGGATTTATGCAAGGGAAACCTGCTTCTGCCTTCTCTCCAATGGCAGTTACTCCGGAACAGTTAGGAGATGCTTGGAAAAATACCCGTATCCATCTTCCACTTCATTCAGAATTAAACGGAAAATGGTATGGCCATCCTAATGCTGGTGAGATGCACTTCTCCTTCGCTCAGTTAATCGAACATGCTGCTCGTACCAGAGATCTTGCTGCCGGTACAGTTATTGGCTCAGGTACCGTCTCCAATGAAGATGATTCTGTGGGATCAAGCTGTTTGGCCGAAAATAGAATGTTGGAGAAAATTAAAACAGGTGAGTTTAAAACGCCATTTATGTCTCCTGGTGACACTATTAAAATAGAAATGAAAAACGACCAGGGACAAAATATATTTGGAACAATTTTTCAAAAAATTGTGGATGCTCCAAATAAAGAATAGATTTCTTAATAAATTATGACGGATATTTATAAAAAAGTACTCCAATACTTAAATGAGCAAAAGGTTCAATATAAGTATCTAGAGCATGGGCCTGCAAAAACATGTGAAGAAAGTGCCCTCATGAGAAACGAACCTATTGAAATAGGTGGAAAAACTATCTTGTTAAAAAGCAAAGAAAAGTTCCACCTTTTTGTTCTATCCGCTGCGCTTTCAGTTGACTCGAAGAGAGTTCGAAAAATCTTAAAAGATCAAAAGTTACGATTCGCTAATCAGAATGAATTGATGGAACGCTGCCAAGTAGAAAAAGGAGCATTGCCCCCCTTTGGAGCGCCTATTTATCCTTTCGATTTATACCTCGATGATTCCATTTTAACAAATGATAGAATCGCCTTTAACGCCGGTGATATTACAAAGTCAGTTATTTTAAAAACAGATGATTACTTGAAATTAGTTATCTATAAACAGGTTAGCTTTTCTAAAAATTAGCACTTACTAGCGATATTCCAGTAAGTGCTAAAAATATATAATTTAATTAATTTTAATTTTTGAAATTCCGATAACTTTTCCGAGTAACTTCATTTTATTTGGGATAATCGTCATCGTTCTAACTTTTTGACCTCGATCAGTGTATAGGTTCCAAATTCCGTTAACCCTCTTCATTGAGTAATAAACAGACTTTCTTTTATTCTTAATCCCATTGTAGAGATAATTGATTTTGATCTTTCCTCCAGTTCTCTCAATTCCTGGACGATTTGGAGCAGATAATCTAATAATATCACGCTTCCCTTCCTTCGCTAAAACCACACCATTGGGTCTTTTAATTTCATACAAGTGAAACCTTTGGACCTCAACGATTCGACCATACTGATAAGTATTTTCTCGAAGTAATTGGATGACTCCTTGGTCATCAACCTCAACCGCTAGTTCAATTCTTTCTTTTTTAGACTTATCAATTTTATCACTTAAAATTGACTTAATTAAAACTTGCTGCCCCCCCATTGCCGTTATAGCTAGAGTGAATAATACTACGACTAAACAATTTTTCAGCTGATTTACGCCCATGTTTTCTCCCTTTATAAATTTACTTTGGTGCTTGCTTTGTAAACTATTTAGGATAGGTGGTCTAGGGCCGTCAGATTTAATTAGAACCTATGGAATATACTGTTTAGAACTAAACTATGAGTAAAAAAAAACCCTAATTCAAAAAGTATCTTTTGAATTAGGGCAATAAAATATAATTTAAATTTTTAAACTTACTCTTGAGCTTGAGTCACTTTTTGTACCATCATTGCTTTTGCTTTTTTAACAGCAGCATAAGCATCAATCATTCCGTGTCCTGTTGTATTATTAGGAATCGCAGAACCTTCTAATCCACCGCAAGATTGAGATACCTTAAGAGGCTTTGCCGTTTCTTGAATGATCTTAATGGTGGTTTTTATATCACCAATTAAGTTTTTATTTACTGACCACATTAAAGCAGCAAGTCCTGCCACATGAGGACCGGCCATTGAAGTACCACTCCAAAAACCACCTTGATATCCACCACCAGGAATCGTTGAATTAATAGAAACACCTGGAGCGACAATATTTGGTCCAATAGATTTATCAAAG
>JAOHMI010000168.1 GCA_028101965.1 Bacteriovoracaceae bacterium | reverse complement strand
ATATTAAAGAGAATAAAAAAGTTTAAAAGAATTAAGGAACCTTTTTTCGTAGGAAGAATATAAACTCTTTTCTTTTTTAAAGAATACTTGGCCATCAAATTTTCAATTTGGCCACTCAGTAATTTACGGGGTTTTAACATGATCGAGAACCTGCCTCGCGTGCTTAATCTCTTCTTTCCTATTCAATTGAGAGGAATTGGAAATGCGATGAGAGCAAACATAGGGAAATAGATATTGAATATCATCCAAGACAACAAACTCCCTTTTATGGAGGAGTGCATAGGCTTGAGAGAGAGTTTTTAAATCCTGGCATGCTCTAATTGAAAGGGGGACAAACTCTTCATTATTAATAGTGTATTGGTATAATTGGAAAATATATTCACTTATTTTACTGCTAAAATGAATTTGCTCTATGACATTGAGATAATATTTTATATCTGTCATAGTATAGCGAGATTCTATTTTATTAATTTTTTCTCTAATATTTTCTTCTTGTATTAGAGAGTCGAATTGTTCAAAATTCATTTCTCCCATATCTAGCTTCACTCCAAAGCGGTCTAACTGAGATTCAGGTAAGGGGTATGTACCGATTTGGCCAAAAGGATTTTGAGTGGCAAAGACGATAAACTTTGAAGATAGATCATAGGTTTCGTTATCTATATCAATCGATTTTTCTTCCATAGCCTGTAATAAAGCACTTTGAGTTTTAGGGGGAGCACGATTGATTTCATCCGCAAGAATAAGATCATTGAATATTGGTCCAGCCCTAAATTTGAATTGATCTTCTTTTGAAGAAAATATGCTAGTGCCTATAATATCTGATGGTAATAAGTCTGAGGTAAATTGAACTCTTCCCGTTGAAAGATTAAGGATTTTAGCCATGTAACTAACTAGGGTCGTTTTACCCATTCCAGGGCGATCTTCTAACAAAATGTGCCTTCCAGTTAGTAAGGCCAGTGTTGATATTGTAATTTGTTCTTTCTTACCAAAAAGGTAGTCTTTTGAACTATCAATGACAGCAATAATTAAATTGCGTATTTCATCTCGATCAGAGTGACTTAATTTTGATGTTTCCATGATTACCTTATTGGCATAGTGATTAATAATCTTTAGTGGTTGAATTTTATAATCAAGGATTATTAGTGAGCATTGGACTAGATTACTGTGGTTGGTTTTTTTGTGGAGGCTTTATACTTGACAACTTTGCTGCGTGATCGCTGGGCGAATTTCCAAAATATGGCCGGAAGTATAAAAAAGTCTGCATATAGTGCAAAGATCAGTAAGAGAGAAACAAATAAACCAAAATCTCGATTAGGTCTATATTGCCCAAACCAAAGAACTAAAAAGCCAGAGCTAATCATCATAGTGGTATACAAAAGTGCCGGACCGGTTTGCTTAAACACTTTATTGAGAATCTCTTCAACCCCTAAACCCTTACGCTCAAACCGTCGGTACTCAAAGAGGAAGTGAATTGTATCATCAACAGCTATTCCAATCACAACGCTGGCGATAATTGAAATTGTCATATTAACATCTCTTCCCGTTAGATGGATAAGGGCCGCTCCAAGGGAAAGTGGAAAAATATTTGGAATTAAGGCCATTAGCCCAATTCTAACTGATCCTAAAATTAGAATGAGAAGAACTGTTATTAGGGTAAAAGCTAAGAGAAAAGATTCAAAAAAAGTACTAACTACATAGGGAGTGAGATCATGAAACAAGGGCATTTTACCGGTAAGGATTAAGTCTAAGCCTAGGCTTTTTCCATAGTTCTCTAATTCTTTCTTTTTGATGAGCGCATCTTTACTATGATGAACATTCCATCGAGCAACTAAGCGAAAAGAGTCTTCACCTATGCTAATTAGATTATTCAATTCTTTTCCTGCGGGAAGTCCCATAGTATAAAAAAGATATTCTTGGGCCAATCCTTCTCGGTCGTAGATAAGTCGATACTCACTTTCATCACCACCATTTAGCTTTTGATGAGTATTTCTTAAGACATCAAGAAGACTAGTTGTACTAAAAACATAATCTTTTCCCAACAGAAACTGTTCAAATTTTTCAACTTTTTTGACGAACTCAGGTTCAAATACTGATGTTCCAGGTGGAGTGTTAATCATAAACTCCAAATTGGTGGTTCCTCCAATATGAGACTCAACAAAATTATTGTTAACAACCATTGGATGTTCTTCTCTGAACTGTTCAAAAGGGTTCATATTCACTTCTAGCTTTGTTGCATAGAAGAGTCCTCCTAGAAACAAAACAGTGCTAAGAATAAGTATTTTATTTGAATGTAGTTTTATGACAGGTGTTATTCGACTAAGATCGATTTTAAAAGTTGGGTTTGTTTGGTTTAATTTATCCTCAATATCTATTTTAAAAAGATCTAATTTTTTTACTCCCTTTAGGCTTATGAGAACTGGGCCTAAGAAAAGGTACGTGTTTAACCAAGCGACCATAACCCCAGCACAAACAAGAGCGCCTAGTTCTGCAACCGGCTGAACTTTAGCTCCAAAAAAAGAAATAAATCCGATTGAAGTTGTAATCGATGTTAGGAGAGTGGGGTAGAAATTTTTTCGTAAGCTATAAAGTGCAGACTCATAGTTCGATAATCCCTGTTTGAAAGAATAATAGTAGCTGGATAATACATGAATTGAATCAGCGATTGCAACGGTGAGAAGAATTGTTGGCGCCGCAGATGACATTGAGTTTATTTTAAATCCTAGGTAGCCTAGAAATCCAATCATCATAGTTATAGAAGTGCTAATGATAATCCAAGGGCCGATAACTCCAAGTTTTGATCGATAGAGGATAATAAGAAAAATAGTAAAAATTAAATAGCATAAAGGTAGAAAAATTCCTAAATCGGAA
>JAOHMI010000167.1 GCA_028101965.1 Bacteriovoracaceae bacterium | reverse complement strand
CATCCCACAATAAAAAAAAATAGAATCAAAGATAAGAATTGATCAATTTTATAGTTTCTCATTTTTAAATTTTAAACTATCCGAAGAGTCAATGAAAGGAAAAAATTCCATAAGACCCAGTGCTTTTTCGCGTCCACCAAGCCATTCGATTTCCCCGTACGCCAGCTTTTTTGAGAAAGTCATTACACTTTATAAATTCTTGACGTCCCCAATGATTAACCACCACTTCACATCGATACTTATTATGAATCACATCAACCACTGTTACGTAATGACCCTCATTATCCCATAGAGTAGGAACGATAACTGGGTTTGTTGTTCCTCTACCTCTTTTAGTATAATCAATTGAATAAAAATTGTTTTTTCTTAAGGTACGCTTTAAATGATATAAAAAATTATATTTCTTATAATTTTTTAACTTAAATCGTAAACCTAGTAGGCGATTACAATCACTGTGGCTTCCAACAATATTTCGAATATAGCCTTCAATGGTCTTAGCCCTGGTTCCTGGGGTAATATCCCAATTAAAATAATTAGCCATTCTAGCGCTCATATTTGTTTCACAATACATACTAATAATATTTGCCACGGCTTCTTGGCCACAACCATTTTTAATTTTAGAAGACCTGCTAATAGTTCCATCTGAGCAGTTATTATTTCTGCAATAACCTCCAAATGAGTTTTGTAAAAGTAAAAGTGAAACAAGGAAAATAAAGGGTAACGTTTTTGTAATCATGAAATAATTGATAGGAAAAAAAAACCATGATTGCAGTCACCCCGGGGAAACTTTATTCATTATTGAAAAAATATGTGAATATACTTGGGCTTATTTGTCAGAAGGAATGATTTTTCCAATTAAGTCATACTCATGAGCTTCAGTTATTTTCACTGAAACCATATCACCTGGATAAGCTAATCCATCGTTTATAATTATCATACCGTCGATATCTGGAGCTTGCCCCTTAGAACGACCGACTATTAATAAATCTGTTTCAGGATGAGGTCCTTCAACGAGAACTTCCATAACCTCACCCAACATAGATTGATTTTTCTCCTCTACAATTTCTTTTTGCGCTTCATAGACTTGCTGGTATCGATCATTAATAGTCTCTTGGTCAATCTTTTCTGGAAGCCTAAAGGCGGGAGTACCTTCCTCATCTGAATACTTAAACACTCCAAGATGATCAAATTTTAATTCGATGACTGCGTTTAAAAGAGTTTGAAAATCTTCTTCAGTTTCTCCAGGAAAACCAACGATCACAGAGGTTCTTAAAACTATATTAGGTATTTTTTCTCTTAATATTTTTATTTTATTTACGATCTCTTCACCTGTAATAAATCGATTCATTCGCTTCAGCATTTTATTTGAAAAGTGCTGAATAGGCATATCCAAGTAATGGCAAATTTTAGAATTACTTGCAATTAAATCCATAACATCTTCTGTTAAATCGTCTGGGTAAAAATAAAAAATCCTCAACCAATCTATTTCTTCAACCTCTGATAAGGCAGAAAGCAAAGGATAAATTTGATTTGAAGCGATGCCTTTTTCTTTTTCACCAATTAAGTCTTTCCCATAGGAAGAAAAATCCTGAGAAATTAAATTTAATTCACGGACGCCTTTCTCTCCTAATGCTTTTGCTTCTTTTACCAATGACTCGATTGAACGAGACCTAAGAGAGCCACGAAGAGTTGGAATAATGCAAAAAGTGCAATTTCGATCACATCCTTCACTCACTTTTAGATAGGCCATATGCCCCGGATTTGTATTGATACGAGGATCAAGCTCTGAATGAATATATTTTGGAACATCCACAAAAGACTTTTTTTCTAGCTTCCCATCTTTTAAAAGACTTAAAAGTTGAGAAATTTTTGAATACTCTCCCGTCCCAATAAATAAATCAACTTCCGGAATTTCCGCTTCCAAATCATGACTATATCTTTGAGACATGCATCCACTCATGACAAGTGCTTCACATTGTCCTTTTTCCAAATTTTTGAAATCTGCTAATTCTAAAACTGTCTCGATTGACTCTTTCTTAGCCGCTTCCACGAATGAACAAGTATTAACCACGATTACTTTTGCTTCCGTTGGATCATTCACTACTTTAAATTTATCTTGAACAAGATGACCTAACATGACTTGAGAATCCACTAGATTTTTTGAACAACCTAAGGAAGTAAAGTAAACAGAGCGATCCGAGTCTGCCGTGTGGTTCATATCTCTCATAAAGTTCCTTTACTCTCTCATGTGTTCTATAGAATAGTGCCTAATAATCAAATTTTAGTAAACAGGAGAATGTATTTTTTACTCTCCTAAGTTGCTGGATTTAAAGATATTGTCTTTAAACTAAGCGGAATAAACTATTATTGGCAACGAAAAGTCATTCGATAAGTATAACCCTTACCTATCACACCATCAGCAATCGCTCCGCCAGTGGCCAAAACTCCACCAGCACCTTTTTCACGATTACCTCCGAACACCATTCCGGCAGCACCAACACCAGTTGCGATCTTGCTTCCAGTTTTAGCTGTCTTATAATCATCCTCTTTCATATCACCGGTATACTTTGCGCCTTCTTTTTCAATGTATGCCATTTTTTTTCTTTGCTCACAAAAATGATCTGCCTGATCTTTAGCTTGTTGATAGGCCCCATCTTTTGTTTCAGATTTTAAAATAACTTCATGAATACCGCTTGTATTTGGTCGAACATCTCGGTGATGAGCACAAGAAAATAGAATCATCGATGAAAGAATTAATGAAAAATTGATATATTTATTATGCATAAAATCCTCTTTGTAAAAATCAAAACTGTTCGAATGCATTCTAGCACTATTCGATCAAAATCTTAAGTTGAAAGAGAAAAATATACTATGTCC
>JAOHMI010000166.1 GCA_028101965.1 Bacteriovoracaceae bacterium | reverse complement strand
TTTGCGGTGTTATCGAAGATGAGACAAATTCAGAGTTCTCGCATTTGGGAATAATATTAAAAACGAATAAAGGGACTATGGTCTTGGATTCTGCAGGGAAGGTAATGCAGAGTAGTTTAAAATCATTCGTATCTAAGGCAAAAAAATATTCTTTTCTTAAATTGATTCGCTCTAATCAATCTGAATTTTTTCCAGATAGCTTTACAATGAATTTAATTTTTCGCCTTGAATTTGAAGGAGCTCCCTATGATCCTTATTTTTTAGTTAACAACGTAATTAATAGTAAATCTGCATTATATTGCTCAGAGTTTGTTAAAGAGTATTTTGATCTTTTAGGAATTGAAACTCCAGATTATCGACCAATGGAATTTAATAAAAACCTGGAGAAGTGGAAGACCTATTACTTGGGGCTAAACATTAAAGTTCCTGAGGGAGAGTTAGGTATTAACCCTGAATCCTTTAATCAATCTAATTTGTATGAATCAATAAAGTCATTTTATAAATCTTATTAAAGAATTAAATATTGAAAATTTTAAATTTTGGAATTGCCGAGCTTCACTTACCACTTAAGGTAAATTGGAAGTTATCGCGAAACGAGACAACAGAAAAAGTAAATTTAATACTATGTCTCGAATATCAAGGGAGGCATTTCTTTGGGGAGGTTGCATTTAATGTGCGCTACGGAGAGACCTTTAAAAACTCATTCGATCAATTCCATTTGTTTTCGAGAAAGCTAGAGAAACAATCTTTGTCAGAGGGTCTTTTATTATTAAAAGAAGCAGATATCAACAACAGCTTAAAATGCGGTTTTGAACAATGTTTACTTAAAGCAATTTGCTTGGAACAAAGAATTTCTGTTCATGAGTTCTTTAGCTTGGCTAAACCGGAGCCAATTTCAACCTTTTTTACTATACCCATAATGCCTTTGGAGCAAATTCCTTTGTACTACAAGAATAATAATTTAGATCGTTATAAAGGAATTAAATTAAAGGTTAACCGTACTGATGCCTATAATCTTATAAAAAAAACTTGTTCTAATTTGGGGCCTTCACAACAATTACTTGTTGACGCTAACGAAGCATTTGAGTCTGGCCAAGAGTTAATCGATCTCATGATGACCGTAAAGGATATGCCGATTCTTTGTTTTGAGCAACCATTCCCAAAAGAGCTACATGAAGAAAATTTAAAGGTCACTGAAAAAAAGATATTTCCTTTAATGGCAGATGAATCCATTGAGGATATAGCTCATTTTGATCATTTAAAATCAGGTTTTGATTATATTAACGTTAAGACGATGAAGACTGGAGGATTAGTTCGAGCTGTAGAAATAATTAAAGAGGCTAAAGAGCATAACTTAAAAGTTATGATGGGATGTATGATTGAAACTTCTTTGTCCATGAGTTATTCTTGGGAAATTTCAAGTCTAGTGGATATTTTTGATTTTGATGGACCTCTTCTCTTAAAAAAAGATCCCTATGAATTTATGATTCCAGAGTATTTAGACCTTGAGTCGTTTTAGCTATTTTTCTCAATTCAGGTAGAGTGATTTTTTTTAATCTTTGCTCTAGTGACTGAATTAATTTTTTATCTCTTGAATATTGGTTTACGATAAATTTTGTTTCAAGTTTAAGTTTCTTGGCCAATTCGATGAAAGTATTTTTTTCTAATGCGGTGATGCTTAGTTGAAAGTCTCTTTTAATTGAATACATGTGATAGCAAAGCAAATCTCCTGCTTGATCCATCTTATACATATCTAACTTCTGTTTGCTCGGAATTATTTTAGTAAAGAAGTTCTTTGAAAGATCTTCTTTCATGGATATTGGGATTAATCCTTTTTCATTTTTATTCAGTAATAAATGTGAGGAAATTCTCAGAGCGATCAGTTGAGCAAAAGCCAAACCCCCATAGGGAAGAGTAGGGAGAGAAGGGTTTTTTATTTTTTTTTGTAAATTAAAGTATCCTTGTTGAAATAAAAAATCTGTATCATGCAACTTCTTTTT
The DNA here is from genome assembly GCA_028101965.1 of Bacteriovoracaceae bacterium. Taxonomy (GTDB): domain Bacteria; phylum Bdellovibrionota; class Bacteriovoracia; order Bacteriovoracales; family Bacteriovoracaceae; genus JAOHMI01. Next base: position 884 of record JAOHMI010000166.1, on the reverse strand, counting down.
GTCGTGATGAGAAGGAGTTATGCAGAAAATATGTTTCTTTTTCTCAAGTGAGCCTAATTGAAGAGTATTCTCAGTATAGTAGGGAGATTTTGGAATGAGTAAAACGCTATCCTTAGACTTTTTAATTTCCTTGAGTAAGGACTCGCAAATAATTTGGTCTTGAAAGTCGAGTTTTTTTACGGATTTGTTTTGATTAATTTTTTTGTACCAGTAGTAAAAGAGAGACTGACGATCTAGCGAAAATGGATCGGGTCTATTCTTGTTTTCAATTTTTATAACTTGGTGCCCTTGTTCTTGAAGAAGGCTAGTGGCAAGTGGACCTGGTAATCGTGAAGTGAAATCATAGATAATCATATAGTTTTCTCTGTTGAGTTTTTCATTCTAAAAAAAGATACATACCAGGTTGGGTATTGTATCTTAAAACTTAAAGATCTTGAACTTTAAAACAGCGTAATTATAAAAACTTTTTGACGAGTACTGTTTTTTCCAAGCAGGAAATAATTTTAGAAATAATACTCGAAAAGTAAATCCTTGACGACAGATTTCAGTTAAAGACATACTAGATTTGTTATGCTTCAAGGAATTTAGCAAATGTTTCGTTATTACGTTAGTTTCTTTCTTCTACTAACTCTTTTTATTAGTGATGGTTTTTCAATGACTAAACATCGTTTGGTATTAAAGAAGAATCAAATTTTTGAAGTTAAAGATGAGCTATTAGAAAATGAGAGTCATATTTATAATCAGATTTTTGCCTATGATGTTGAGCTTAAAGAGGAAGGAATCGATTATTTAGACAAATTAATCGATGACAATATGATTGAATATTATGAATGGATTCAACCTTGAAGTGAAATATGAAACTCTTTTCTGTTAGTATTTACTTG
>JAOHMI010000165.1 GCA_028101965.1 Bacteriovoracaceae bacterium | reverse complement strand
CTCAACCAAAATAGATTCTAATAAAACATTTGATTCATCATCTTCAAAAGAGCATAGTTTTAGATTTAGGCTACCTTGATTTAGATTGTACTCTAAGGTACAAAACATTTTATGCTTTTTCTTATTATGCTTAACCATTAAAATCAGACTACATGAACTAAAGAAAGCTGAACTTTGAGGAAAGACTACGGCTCCTTTTTCACAAAATTCTTGATCATCAATTAACTTTATGGCCTTACTCGATTTAATAAAATTCTTTTGCAGAAGTGGTTTGAACAATTTGAAAGCTTCTTTAGTTGAAATTAGGCACTCACTTCCTTCTGCCGCCTGGCACTGATTGCCATTAATATTAATCTTTTTTGTTGAGGCCATAAGCTGATTTCCCTCACAAAGTGCAAAGAAAAGAAGTGTCCAAAATAAAAGAACCAAGAAATTTTGATAAACTTTTAGACAACTGTTTAAACTGGCTTTTGAAGAAATTTGCTTTAGATTGATACTTAATAAAATTCTTTTGTCATGTAAGTTCATAGCTTTAGTCCTATTTTTAGACAGTTATAGCTGATGATAAGTTTAAACTTTTTACCTTTCTTTTCTTGATAAATTTAGTGCAATTAAAAGGCCAATATGTATGATTTTTTATCAGGGCAAGATATTCCTAAAACTAATTCACTCAATACCTTCTAAGGGAATGTTCCGAAAAGAGTATTGTGAAAATTGGATTTGTACTTTTAATATTCTTTACTTATTCCGCTTCTGCTCAGCAGAACAGCATGAACTCCCTTGGCTGGATCGTTGGGTCTTATAATAATACACTTAATGTTAGCGATAAGCGGACTAGTAACGAGCAGGATGAAAATGAGGAAGAGTTTGATGAAGATGTGCAAGAGATACTTGAAGCTGATGTGGCCGCACCCTATGCAACTAACTTAGGGCTAAGGTATACCTTCAATACAAGTATAATACGATTCTACATCGATTACTTTTCCACTACCTTTAGCTATACTGACCCAGATGAAAATTTAGATGAAGAAGAGTCAGAGCTTTATTTAAATGAATACCGTGGTTCAATGTGGATTTATACTGGTTTAAAATCTGCCTTTATTATTTCCGCGGCCAGTAAAGATATTCCATATTTAGATTTAAGTGAAGATGAGACTGAGCTGGTTATGAAAAAAGATAAAGTAAGTTTTGCTTCGATTACGCTAGAACAAATCATTGTTGGCTCTAGAATGAATTCCTTAGGCTTTAGAGTTAAAGGAGATGCCATTAGCAGCGGTACAAGAGTTAAAGCTCGCCAAGGCGGATCAGTGCATCTTTATTATGAATTGGAATTTGATTCATTTAGATTAAATCTTGAATTTGGAGGAAGCCAACATTACTACGATGTCACTCATGATGAGCTAGACTTTCAGACAACCAGTAAGTCCATGGGTGGAAATTTACTAATTGATATTAAATTTTAATTAAAGATAATTTGAGAATAATCAGATTTTACGTGAGGTTCTTAAGTTACGAGCATTAGCTTTTCTTCTTCTTTTTTCAGCCGCTTCTCGTTTTTCTTTCGCTTTCACTGATGGCTTAGCGTAAGCTTCACGTTTTCTGTATTCTTTAATGATCCCATAGTTATCACAAAGTCTTTTAAACTTTTTGATGGCTTTTTCAGCCGGGAATCCATCTTTAATTCTGACAAAAATTGTTTCTTTTGAAGACATAACTAATCGTCATCCTTTTATATTTTTTAGACATTTATCTTATCATAAAGATATTTAATGCATAGTAAAAACTACGGTTTAATTAAAAATTTTTCTTTAGGGTTTTCGCTCTTTTCCTGTAGGAGGTTATAGTCATCAACTCGATAATAGTAGAATTCTTTCTCAGGAACACTATTAAAAAGCTTGATCTTTTCGCGTTGTAATTTGCTGATTTCTCCGGTATTCATCCACTGTAAGATTCTCTCATCATCATTAAGCTGGATTCTGTATGCAGCGTCAACTATATGTAATTTATTGGTTACAAGAAAGAAGTTAGTATTAAGATTTTCGTCCTCAAGTTCAAACCAGCTCTTTAAAAGTAAGTTATTTTTTATTTGGTTATATAAATCTCGAGTCATAGAGGTGAAGCCCTATTTAGAATTAACTACATAAATAAGTTAAGAGGAATAGTTAAGGGAAAGATGATTCCTAGCACAATTGCTGTTCCAACAATACCGATGGCTAAAAACTTATAAAGTGCTGTAGGCATAATTAAATCCTTTTCTTAATATTTTATTCGCGGTCGGCGGAAAATCAAGGCTCCTAAGGAGATATTGCCGGCTCCTAGAATTAAAATCCCTATTGAGAAGCCTAACACTAGCATGGGGACCTCACGAATAAGCCAATCATTTTCGACTGAAAGAATCAGGTTATAGGAGAAAAAACTAAAAAGCAGCATTAGGGCCCCAAAACGAGAGAAAAGTCCGAGAATAATAAGTGAGCCTCCAATAATGTTACACCAGTATAATAGGGCGAAGCTAGTTGCTTGATCTAATCCATAGATGGGTCCAAAACTTAAACTGAGAGAGGAAGAGTTCTGGTACCATAAAAAACCATAATGATAAGCAGTTACGGTTCCAATAGTGAGTCTCAAAATAAGCATACCGATATGATGAAGCAATGTTTTCTCCTTAACTAAGATGAAAGATTTAATGAAAAATCCATGCCCTATTGAATATAGTAAGATTAATAAAACTAATATACTGTTTGTAATAAAGTAAATCCAATAATTATTTCTAACCCTAAGAGTAATAATGAAAAAAATGAAAATTTTATTTATAGTTATCCTTTTTACATCAATATTATTAAATATTCTTCACTCTCAAACTGAACCATTGAATGATAAGTTCATTTGGGGGAAATC
>JAOHMI010000164.1 GCA_028101965.1 Bacteriovoracaceae bacterium | reverse complement strand
GAACGAATATCGCCAATGAACTAGCAGATCAATTTAAGAAAGCTAATATAAGTGCTTATGTTGAACCCACTACTGGAAATGTCCTCTTAGATATGGGGGAAGATTTCTTGTTTAAGAAAAATAGTTACATCCTTAATCGACGAGCTAAGAAAACCATCAAAAAGATAATTCCGATTTATTCTAAAGTTTTATTTGGTAGCAGCGAAATTAAAGATAAGATTGAAAGCTTTAATGTTGTTGGTCACGCTTCTCCAACACACCGAGGGCGTTATGTTGACCCAGGCTCAACAAACTCTAGGGCATATTCTTATAATATGTTTTTAAGTGCTCAGCGAGCGTCATCAATTAGCACTTATATTTTTTCATCGAGAACTGGAAAGTTTAATTACAAGAGTACTTTGCAAAGGATGACTCGCTCGATTGGAAAAGGATATTCTTCTCCTATCAAACTCAAAGCTCGAAAGGGAAGAAGTTTAGCAAGTCTGAAGAAAAAAAGTAAATGTAAAGAGTATCACTGTAAGAAATCTCAAAGAGTTGAATTAAGTTTCACCTTAAAAGACGACATAAAAAGTATTAATGATTTGATCAAAATGAGTAAGGAGAATAAGTAATGGAATTGGTATTTGGTTTTTTCGGAACCTATTTGATCGAAGTAATGGCAATAATATTGTTAGTGGCCTTAGTTTGTCGTTTCTTTGCGTATCGTTCAAGTAAGTTTGCCAATATTTATTATACATCCTTTACTCGAGAACTTGAGTTGAATGTAGAAAAAGATAAAGAGGCAAATAAAAGAATAATGAATATTGACATCTATCTAAGTGAGCTTTTAGGGAAGGTTGGAAAGAAGCTACCTTCTAGGAGTGTTCGATTTGCAAATAAAAAAGAAGAAGAAGTCGTTTCTGATCCGAACCACACAAAAACATTTTCTCTGCGAGAATATATGGATGGAAAGCAGGGACTTTTAACTAATATTCAATCAGAGTCTTCAGTCTTTCATTGTAAAACTCCACCAAACTTCACAGAAGTTACTAGTCGAATAATGGAGCAAGATGGGCAGTGGACAAAAATGTTAAAACATTTACCAATCGCTGAAATGTCTCGAATGATTGATACCCTTCCCCAAATATTTGTTGTCTTAGGGGTTTTTGGAACATTTATTGGGATCGCAATGGCCTTACCTGAAATTGCGAATATCGATTTTAATGATTTAGATGCCTCCGCTGGAACTCTAATGAACTTTGTCCTTAAAACTACTTTTGCGATGAAAACTTCTATTGCGGGTATTTTCTTTTCCTTAATCCTTACTGTTTTAAATACCTTGTTCCCGATAACAGGAGTTCGTTACCGTATCTTTAAGAAAGTTGAAGCTTCTCTTCAGATGTTATGGTTTCATATTCATCAAGATCAGTCTGATGCTCAAATCTTAAAAGATGTAATGCCAAAAATGTTGGCCGTATTAGAACGAATTGAAGATAAAATTAATTCATCAGATGAGGAAAAAGCAGATGAGTACTCTAAGTTACTCAGTGAAGATACTTCTGACCATAATAAAAAAGCAGGGTAATAGTTATGTCAATTATCAATATAATTAAAAGTTCTCCATTGTTTTATGAGCTCTTCGATAAAGAAGTAGATGCTATTATCGAAAATTGTAACGTTATGTCTTTAGAAGAAGGACAGAAAGTTTTCGCTGAAAATGATGAGGGGGATGAAATCTTTATTATCTTAACAGGTGCATGTAGCGTTCAAAAATCTGGATTAAATTTAGTGAACCTGGGCAAGGGAGATTTGTTTGGTGAAATGGTACTTCTGGATGAACGTCGCAGGACTGCTGATGTGGTCGCGAGTACCTATACTGATATACTTGTCTTGAGCTACGGAAATATATTTAATCTATATAAGAAGAACCCTAGGGTTTTTTCTATTCTAATTCTTAATCTCTCAAGGTTATTGGCTAAGCGATTAAAAGATACATCAGAGCAAATTAAAGGGTTAAGGAAATTAGAAAAAATAGCTTCTTAGTTTATATCTAATTCAAAAGAAACTTTTTTTTGAATAATCTTTTTTATTTTCTACAGCGGTATTGCCTAGAAAAATAAAAAAAGAGATATACATACTGATATATAATCAATTCATATATTTCTAAGTATATTATTTTTTTCGAGTTTCATACATTTGTTTTGAGACTTCAGAGATTTGAGAATCTAACTCTTTGAGTTGCTCTCTATCATTTTCATTTGCATTGCCGTCCAATAGAGTTTTCTCAAATAGCTTGGAGCGTCTTGTACTTAAATCGTTAAATCTAGCTAAAAGGGTAGGATCAAAGCCAGTCATATCTTCAGCTGATAACCAGGTAAAGCCATAGGGATTTGCTGGTCTAATTCGAATTGAGTTGTCACTTCCAAGTTTAAAATACCCAATTGCTGGGTATCCTTTACCTTTTTCCAGTACTTTTTTTGTAGATTGATTGATAGCCTGAAATATAATTAATCCATTGTTACTTAGCATTTCTACTGATATTTTTGAATTTTTTGAAATGATCGTTTTTTTCATTTTATCATTTAGGTTTACTTCAAATATTTTGTTCCTTACCCCAGAGTTTTCTTGTCCACCCGTTAAGAAATTTATTGTTGTAATTTGTATAGAATAGCTTTCCCTGATTTTTTGTACTTCATCTTCTAATTTGTTTTGACTTGAGGACTTTTGTTCCGTTATTTTACCACCCTCCTTCTTGGCGAGTTTAGCTTTTCTCTCTTCTTTTTTCTTAGCTCTTTCTCTCATTTTAGTAGCATTGTTAAAACCGCAAGAAGAAATGACTAGGACAAGGGATAGAATTGTGGTTAACGAAATAATTGCTCTCATATTTGATTTTTCCTTTTTTGCCCAAAAAACTTTAGTGTAT
>JAOHMI010000163.1 GCA_028101965.1 Bacteriovoracaceae bacterium | reverse complement strand
CCGCTTGTTCAATATACGGAATATGAGCTTCGATCATTCCCATTCGATGTTCATCACAACTTTTTTCCGTATCAACTTTATTTGCTAATTGGATAATTCCACATTTTACATTTTTAGCCATTTTGCGCTCCCTTTTAATTTCTTTTTAATTAGTTTTATAATTTACAATGCAAAGTTAAATGGTTTTCTTTTTACAAATTGACCTTGTCCTTTTTGAACTTGATCGGCCTTGCCCTCATTAATAACTATTTTTCCATTGGAAAGAACTGTCCTTACTTTCCCAGTAACTTCCCATCCCTCATAGATAGAACTATCTACGTTATGGTGATGAGTTTTGGCACTGATAGTATGCTTTTGATTAGGATCAAATATAACAATGTCCGCGTCTTTTCCGATTGCCAGGCTACCCTTGGAATGAAGTCCAAAAATATTTGCTGGATTAGTACACATAACTTCCACAAATCGATTCATGGTAATCCGGCCTTTGCGAACCCCTTCAGAGAATATAAGTTCCATTCTATGCTCAACGCCAGCAGCCCCATTTGGGATTTTGGAAAAATCATCTTTTCCCATATCTTTTTGTCCACAAAAGTTAAATGGACAATGATCCGTAGCTACTGTGTGGACGTGACCTGATTGAAGTCCATGCCATAAGGCCTCTTGATCATCTTTTTTTCTAATAGGTGGGGACATGACATACTTAGCCCCTTCAAAATTAGGTTTATCGTAAACGCTGTCATCAAGAAGAAGATACTGAGCGCATGTTTCAACAAAGACTCTTTGATCTCTTAGGAACTTTTTTCTTACTTCTGTCATAGTGTCTCTTGCAGAAGTATGAACGATATAAACTCCAGAGTCCGTTTGATGAGCTAGATCCAGAAATCGATTAGCTGCTTCAGATTCTGCTATTGGTGGATGGGCCAGAGCATGATATTTAGGATCGAGTGTTCCTTCACGCTTATATTGATCAACAAGAGCATCAACCATATCACCATTTTCCGCATGAACAGTTACCAGACCTCCGCATTTTCGTACTTCTTTCATTAATCCGAGCATCATCTTGTCATCAATCATGAGAGCGCCTTTATAGGCCATGAAAGTTTTGAAAGAAGTGATTCCTCCTTCGATAATCCCAGCAATTTCTTTTTTAGTTTTTTCATTGAAGTCAGTAACTGCACAATGAAAAGCATAGTCACCAACAGATTTCATGGCTTTTTCATGCCATGTATTTAAACAGTCTTGAAGCGTATTTCCTTGAGTCTGAATGGCAAAATCAATAATTGATGTAGTCCCACCATGCAACCCAGCTAATGTTCCAGTTTCAAAATCATCGGCGGAATGGGTTCCCATAAATGGTAACTCCATGTGAGTGTGAGCATCGATTCCGCCTGGGAGGACGTAACATCCATGAGCGTCGATTGTTTCATCTGAGCTGTATTCAAGACCTTGGCCAATGGCCATGATTTTTCCATTAACAACAAAGAGATCAGCTTCATAATCATCGTGTGCTGAAAAAATCCGTCCATTTTTGATTAATACTTTAGACATAATTTACTCCTTCCACATTGGGGAAACGGCATCATTGGTGCCTTCTTCATACCAGCGAATCATTGATGTATGTTTTTCTGTAAAAAATTCGATTGCAGATGTACCGTGAACTTTAACATCTCCAAAAAATGAATCTTTAGATCCACCAAATGAGAAAAAAGCCATTGGTGCAGGAACTCCTAAATTAACTCCAACCATTGAAGGTTTTACTTTAGAAATAAATTTTCTTGCCGCTCCTCCATTTGAAGTAAAGAGAGATGTAGTATTGGCATATTGTGAACTATTTAAGAGTTCAATGGCTTCATCCATTGTGCTTACTTGCATAAGTCCAATAACTGGGCCAAAGATTTCTTGTGTTGCCATAAAAGTATCTGGCTTAACTTTATCCAGAACAGTAGGCTTTAAAAAGTAACCCGTTTCCAATCCAGATTCTCTACCGTCCACTAATAATTCAGCTCCTTCTTCAAGGGCCGTATTTATATTTGAAATGATTCGCTCTTTAGCTTGCTTCGAAATAACTGGTCCCAATGAAGACTTAGGGTCTAAACCATTTCCTACATTTACCGCTTGAGCTTTTTTTATGACCAACTCCTTCATCTTTCCATAAGCGTCGCCGACACCCACTAGAATAGATCCAGCTAAACATCTTTCGCCTGCGCATCCATAGCAGGAGTCAACCATAGCCGCTACAGATTGTTCCATCGCTGCATCTGGCAGTATGACCATAAAATTCTTGGCACCGCCTAAGGCTTGAACTCTTTTTCCATTATTATTTCCTCGTTTGTAGACATGCTTGGCGACTGGAGTTGAGCCAACAAAACTAATTCCTTCAATATCTTTGTGATCACAAAGAGCGTTTACAACATCAACTCCTCCGTGAACCATATTGATAACACCTTTAGGAAAACCGGCTTTATTAATCAAATCAAAAATAAACATTTGAGTAAGAGGGACTCTTTCACTTGGTTTTAATACATAAGTATTTCCAGAAGCAACAGCGAAGGGCCAAAACCAAAATGGAACCATGGCCGGAAAATTAAAAGGGGTGATCCCTGCAAATACTCCCATTGGTCTTCGAGTGGATGTACAATCGATATCTCTGGCAATATTAGTTAATGTTTCACCCATGGACAGATTTGGCATTCCACAAGCCACTTCCACCATTTGTATCCCTCTTAATATGTCGCCCTTGGCTTCCTTAAAAGTTTTACCGTGTTCTTTAACGATGAGCTCTGCAATTTGATCAGTATTTTCTTCTAATAATGTTTTTAATCTGAATAAAGGCTGAACTCGATCTATAACAGGTGTGAGGCTCCACTCATGAAAAGCTTTTGAGGCAGCGGAAACTGCACTATCAAC
>JAOHMI010000162.1 GCA_028101965.1 Bacteriovoracaceae bacterium | reverse complement strand
AACCACCTCATACTCCTTAAGGACGGGAATACCAAGTTTTTTAAAAACACGATGAGGGGCTGGGTTCGATGCAGCAGGCTCACAGATAATCTTTTTCAGCTTAAATATTTCAAGAAAGAAATTTATTGACTCTCGAAATAAGAATGTGCCCAACCCAGATTGACGATTTTGTGAATTCCACATGTGAAGATGAATGGTGGCATGCTCTCCATACTCTGTACTATTAATATTTGAATGCCCAATTAACTCATGCCCATCATACCATCCTAGATAATAGAACTTTTTATCTTCTAGTCTTTGATCAAAATCGCTTAATAATAATTGGTGCCAATCTTCTCGAGAAAGAAGTTTTGATTTATCCACCCCCATCCCAATTAATTCATCGTCTTTAATACCTAAAAAATAATCTACTGGCTTGGAAAGTTCAGTTTTTTCCAAAGGACGAATTAAATACTGTTCAAATTTCATCTTGGACACCACAATTTTACAATGCTTTAATATGGAGAAAGGTCACATCATCTTCCAGGGCAAGGCTTTCATCATTTAACTTAGTCGCATCTAATAAATATTCTGCAAGGTGCTTACCATTTAAATCTTTATTTTTTATCAGATGACGAGCTAAATTCACTTCGCCCATGACATCTCCATCACGATTAGGATTTTCCGTTAGCCCATCAGAGTAAAGTGTAATTTGTTGTCCTTTCTCTAATTTAAAACTTTTAGAAATATATTCTGATTTTGCTCTTTGTCCCAACCTTACCCCATTGGCATCCATCAAAAATTCAAGTTCCTTGAACCTTTTATGCTCCGGTTTGCACAGTATTGGAGGATTATGGCTTGCATTAGAATAAGTAACCACATTCGTCTGAGGATCAAAGCAACCCACAAAGAAAGTCATACATATCTCTCCACCCAGATTAAAAACAACCTGGTTGAATTCCTTTAAAATCTTGTTTGTTGAGACTTCTCCTTTTTCATCTCTAATATCGAGTGCTGGTAACATTTTATTTAAACAATAAGTTGTGGCCGTAATAAAAGCCGCTCCGACACCGTGTCCGGTGGCATCTCCAATCATAAAGATAGTTTTCCCATCAATTTGATTCAATCCCCACCAATCTCCACCACATTCACTGGCCGATCGATATAAGCCAAAAATTTCTAAACTACCCGTATTGAGAAGATCTTCTGGGGGAAAAAATTTCTCTTGGATGCTAGAAGCAATTTCCACTTCTTTCTCCAATCTTATTTTATCTTTTTCGCTTTCAATTAATTCTACTAGTTTGGAAGCCATGGTATTGACAGAAACAGATAGTTCTCCAAGTTCATCATTACTTTTTATATCAGTTCGTTTTTCAAAATTTCCTGAAGAAATCTCCACAGCCTGTTCTTTTAACTGCAAAATTGGGTTTACAAATTTATTTGAGAGAAGTGAGACAACTAAAATTAATATTCCTAAAAAGATAATATTTAATCCAATCGTGTTAATGATTAACTCATGAAAAGAGCTCAGTAATAGTTCGTATTCAATCATGCCGACCAGACTGCCATTGAGGGAGGGTAGAATATTGGCCGAATAAAGATATTCTATCCCCTTGATGGTAACTCGAGAAGAGAAAGACTTATCAATTTTAAGTTGGGATAGAGATTTTCGAAACAGGCTCTTTTTTAATTCTCCGGTAAACTGAAGGTAAAGATTTTGCTCAGGATTGGTAAAGAATAATGAAATAGCATTTGAAAACTTTAATCGTTGAGCAAAGTTTTCTATTTGTTTTTCCACAATAATAAAAAACTCTCTCCCTTCAGATTGAAAAAAACTTTGCAAGAAAAATTTGTTCCGAGAATTCGGAATGATTTTAGACACTAACTTAGAATATGTTTTTTCAAACTGGATTGAACTAATGGAAGAAACAAAATTATCATTTGTTAATATTTTTTTTTGATAGATATTATAGGTTCCATCATTTTGCTTCAAATAAATTGCAAATCCATAATCGGAAAGAATTTTCTCAGACAAATACGAACTCAATTGATTTATTTTTTGATCCTCGGCCAGTAATACAAGTGTGTTGGCCACTTGGCTTAATTCTCTTTTTTCACTTTCAATTAGCAGAGCAAATTGATCAATATACCCTTGAGTTTGTTCGATTAAATAAGCTGACTTATCTTTTTCAATTGTTTTTAAATTAAAAAATATTTGAATTCCTGACAAGCACAAACAAAAGAATAAACTGATAAGGATAAATTTTGTTTTCAAAGATAGTTTCATATACAATATATACTAATAAAACTTATGCCTTTAAGGAACCAATTTTATGTCTAATAGAGTCCTAAAATTTGAGAATTGTGAGTTTGAAAATATCTTTGATAAGGAATTTAATACGGCCACCCTTCACTTTTTTGGTGATATTGATCGAGAATTCCCGATCGAACTACCATTGCAAGCCAACTTAAGTAAAATCAACCTCTATTTAAAAAACCTACGCCTTCTCAATTCGGCCGGTATTAAGAATTTTATTCTTTTAATGGAATTTTTTAATAAAAAACGAATTAAAGTTTCCTTCCATGAATGCCCTCCTAGCTTTATTTTACAATGTTCTTCTGTAATGGAAATGGTTACTCCTCAAAGGGTTGTTAAGAGTTTGTTTCTTCCTTACATAAACGAGGAAAACAATGAAGAAATATTGATACTACAAAATGCAAGCGATCTCAATCTTGAAAATTTCTCTGATGAAAGGAACCATGAAGGAACAGAATTATCATTTAATCACAACCCAAAACTCTTTTTAAACTTTCTTACCTATCAAAATAAATGACCTCATCTGAGTTAAAATTACCTTCAAATAAAGCTGATCAAATTATAAAACTCTTAGGTTTTACTTTAATCTTTCTGGGGATCTACCTATTTAATTATAAA
>JAOHMI010000161.1 GCA_028101965.1 Bacteriovoracaceae bacterium | reverse complement strand
ATTTCAGGCTTCTAGGAAAAAAAGTTCAGACTAAACTGTCTGTCGTAAGATCAAGCCTATAAGCTTTTTAATTAGCTTATGGGCTTGATTATTTTTAAATTTATTTTAGAATGTGAACTTTGTTGACGACTTTTGTTACTGGAAGCATTTGCAGAACATATTTTTCTACTAATTTTTTGTCAGCATTAAATTGAGCGACTCCCGAAACCTCCGCAAAACTACCATAAATCTTAATTGAAATATGTCTTACACCATCTAGCATGGACTTAATTCGCTTTTCTATTCTTTTTGCCAAATGTACGTTTTCAATAACCATAGAGGGCATATAACGAACATTTCTATTGATTTGTTTAACTCCAGGCTGCCTCATGGCAAAATTTTCGATGTCAATCATCTCTCCTTGTCCTTCCACCGCTCCTTTAAAAGTAACAATTTTTTTCTTTACCTTTGCCACTAGAGTTCTTTTTTTAGGACCTAGAGTATTGCCAATGTAGAGATTAATTATTCTTTCAAGCTCTTTATCCGTTACTTTGTTTTTTGATTTTATTTCAAGGTTTTTAACAATAGGAAGCTTTACTCCTGGAATTTTAGACGTTTCTCTTTCAACGTATTTCTTTTCGGCTAAAGATTTAACAACTCCTTTAAGAAAGACAAATCCTTCAATGACTTTTACTTTTATATTCTTAAAGCGGCCTTTTAAGAGGAGATTTGATTTCACAATACTGGCTAATTTTTTATCTCCTTTGGTCTTGCCAAAAGTTTTTGGATGGGGCTTTAGAGATTCAATTATTAAATCGTGAAGATCTTCTGATTGCTCCGGCCATTGGAAAACTCCTTGAAGGCCTTTATCATATAGATATTTATAATATTCTGCAGACTTCATGGTTCGTGAGAGTAGAAAAACTGGTAGAAGACGAAAATTGAGAAGAGTGTGTTCTAGGAAATCTGCTTCATGACTTGAGACAATATCTTCATCTATTAATATTGCGATCGTATTATGATTTGTATAATCACTTAGCTCAGATGGTTTACAAATCAGAACTCTCACATTGGCATTCGTTTCGAATTCGGGTAGGCTTTTCCGAATATTATTTTTTCCAATGATAACAATGCTTGGTTTTTTATATGTGTAAAGATTTAGTATCTTGTCGAATGATTTTTTTTTAGTGTTATTATTTTTATTGACTGGTTTCATCTTTTCCTCCTTTTAATTTTAATCAAGACTTTTTATATTAAGTAGCCAATTTAAAACCCGGGAAAGCTTTAGCTCTATTTTCTTCTAATCGTTCATAATCAATTTCACCGACAGATTGCAGAATTTGTTTTGTTGGCGGCTTGCATATGGCCACTACATTGTGATCATCTTCTGCTGTTTGAATCGATGGTGGTGTTCTCAAATCTTTCACAGTTAGCTTTTCTCCAATATCCATTTTTGAAATATTAGCATTAATCATTTTGGGTATTTTTTTAGGCTTCCCTGCAATTTCGATTTCTTCCTTTAAAACCACAAATACTCCTCCTTTTTTTACTCCATTCGGTGTACCTTTAAAGTTTACCGGTACTTCAACCGTACATTCCACTCCTTCACGGAGCTGCATTAAAGAAAAGTGAATTAAACCTCTCGTAACTGGATCACGTTGAACTTCATTAAATTTTACCATTACTTTTTTTCCGTTAAGTGGAATTTTGAAAACCTCTCCTTTATCAAAGAGAGCTCTTTCCATATCCAAGTTAGTTCCATAGATAGACATATTTTTAACAGATGGGCCATAGACTACACCTGGGATTAACTCTTGATTTCTCAAATTGTGAGGTTTTGATTCTAAGTTTCGTTGCTTAATATTTAAGGTTTTCATAATTCTCCTTTGTTTATTGTAAAAAGCTGTTAAGCATCCATGATGTTTTCTCATGGTAACGCAATCGTGAAATTAATAGGTCTGCAGAACCTTCATCTCCAGATTCTGAACAAAAGCTTGCAAGCTCATTTGCATTCCTGGCGATAATTAAATGATCATCATTTAATTTTGAAATCATGACATGGGCCAATAACTCTACTTTATTCTGCGGAACTAAGGAGAGCTTACTGAACTCATCAAAGGAACCTGGTGCTTTGAAGCCTAGTACTCTTACTCTTTCAGCAATTTCATCAATGGCCGAAGCAAGTTCTTCGTACTGCTCTTCGAACATTTTATGCAATTGGTGAAACTTTGGACCGGTCACATTCCAATGAAAATTTTGAGTATTAAGATATAAGGCATAAGTACTAGCAAGTATTGTTGACATTCCCTTTGCAATTTTATCTCTTCTACTATTATTAACTGTAGTATCCATTTGTTTCCTTTTTGTTTTGAAAGTTATTTGCTAGATAATTTTTAAATGGCAGGGCCTGGAGACAGGTTTCTATTCCAGGAAAATTTGTCACGATTCATTGAGCGAGTAATAGTGCTGAGACTATTTTTAATAGCGTCATTACATTCTTCTGCCATTTTTTTTACAAATATTGTCGGGCGTTGGGGTCTTGAAAGTGCAATTCCGCAAATGTAATCAGACTCTTTCCTTGATGATGATTTTTTAAGCCATACTTCCAGCTTCCAGTTCTTCCTAGTTGAAAATTTATTAAAAGTAGATTTGGCGAAGTAGTTAATCTTTCCAAATAATTTTGAGTTCTCCATGCTTGAATGATTATTTATTTCAATCTGCATATCTTCAGAATTTAGAAATTTCTCCTTAATAGATCTCTTTTTAAATTCATGATAGGTTTTGGTTTCTTCGAATGGAATCCACTTTTCTTCTGATTTCATAAACTTACCTCCTTTAAGCTTTATAAGTTAATTTGATTATGGCATAGTAGTATATAAATAAAATTACATATAAGAATATATATACCTAAGCAATAATCTATAGGAATAGCCAAT
>JAOHMI010000160.1 GCA_028101965.1 Bacteriovoracaceae bacterium | reverse complement strand
GTCCCTGTTTATTCTCTTGAGCAAAGGATTTTAAATTAAACTCAACATGAGATAAATTTGTAAAATCATAAATACTGGTAGAACTGAGCGCTATCATACTATGCTTCGTCAATGAATCCGCGTAATGGCCTTCAGAAAAGTATTGTTCGTATAGACTCTTTATGGTTTCATTAACTTTTGAAGGTCCGATTTTATATTGTATTTTCAAATCACTCTGCGGGGTAAAGTTTTCTTTTGCCGTGTAAAGCCATTCTTCTTTTTCTAATGAATTAATTCTTGCTTGGTTTGCTATCATGATTTGATCCAGTCATAACCTTTTGCCTCTAGTTCTAAGGCAAGAGAGAAGTCTCCGGTTTTTTGAATTTTTCCTTCACTTAAGACATGAACAAAATCAGGTTTAATATACTCAAGGAGTCTTTGGTAATGAGTGACAATACAGACACTATTGTATTTGCTTTTATAGTTATTTATTCCCTTGGCCACAATTTTTAATGCATCGATATCTAATCCAGAGTCAGTTTCATCTAAAATGGCCACTCTAGGGTTTAAAACTAATAGTTGAAGAATTTCATTTTTCTTTTTTTCACCACCTGAGAATCCTTGATTGATTCCTCGATCAAGAAAAGCAGGATCCATCTCTAGTAAATTCATTTTCTCCGTTACATAATTTCTGAATTCTTTTGAAGGCATTGGAGTTGTACCTTGATGCTCACAGATGGCCTTAAATGATTCGTAAAGGAATTCTAAGTTTGAAATTCCTTCAACTTCAATTGGATATTGAAAAGACAGAAAAATACCGTTTCTGGCACGCTCAAAATCTTCCATATCTACAATACTTTGCATTTTCCCATTAATATTTAATCGAAGATCACCCTCATCGACTGAGTAATGTGGATGTCCGGCTATAACTTTACTTAAGGTCGATTTCCCAGATCCATTGGGGCCCATAATGACATGAACCTCCCCTGGAGAGAGAGTTAAGTTTATTGAGTCTAGGATCTGAGTTGACTCAATACTTGATTTTAATTTTTCAACTTCTAACAGATTCATCTAATATCCTTTATACTTAATTATCCAATACTATTTTCTAATTTCATTTCTATTAATTTAACGGCTTCTACACTGAACTCTAAAGGAAGCTTTTTGAAGACATCTTTGCAAAAACCATTAACGATTAAACTAATGGCTTTTTCCCGGTCTATTCCACGACTGGTGAGGTAAAATAATTGTTCCTCAGAGATTCTAGAAGTAGAAGCTTCATGTTCGACGACTCCTGTTTGATTTTTAACATCGATATAAGGAAGCGTGACGGCCTTACAGGCATCTCCAACTAACATTGAGTCACATTGAGAATAGTTTCGTGCATTATGAGCTGAGGGACGAATTTTAACTTCTCCTCGATAAACATTTGTGGAGTTTTCTGCGGAAATACCTTTTGATATGATGGTCGATTTAGTATTTTTCCCGATATGGATCATCTTAGTTCCAGTATCCGCAATCATTTTATGATTAGTTAGGGCCACCGAATAAAACTGGCCAACTGAATTGTCTCCCTTGAGAATGCAGCTTGGATACTTCCATGTTATTGAAGATCCAGCTTCCACTTGAGTCCAGCTAATAAAGCTATTCTCACCCTCACATAAACCCCGCTTAGTCACAAAGTTGTAAATACCGCCTTTACCTTCACGGTTTCCAGCATACCAGTTTTGAACTGTGGAGTAATTAATGGTTGCATCTTTATGAGCAACGAGTTCAACTACGGCCGCATGTAGTTGTGCTTCATCTCTTTGGGGGGCCGTGCAGCCCTCAAGATAATTCACAAAAGATCCCTCTTCTGCAATGACAAGAGTTCTCTCAAATTGTCCCGATTCTTTGGCGTTAATTCGAAAATATGTGGAAAGATCCAAGGGACATTTAACACCTTTTGGAATGTAGCAAAAGCTACCATCGGAAAAAACCGCACTGTTGAGGGCGCTATAATAGTTATCCGTGATGGGTACCACAGAACCAATATATTTTTTTACTAAGTCAGGATGTTTTTCAACTGCCTCTGAAATAGAGCAAAATATAACTCCAACTTCTTCCAATTCTTCTTTGTGAGTTGTCCCCAGAGAAACTGAATCAAAGACAGCGTCAACAGCAACTCCAGATATTCTTTTTTGCTCTTGAAGTGGAATCCCTAATTTTTCAAACGTTTCTAATAACTCTGGATCTAAGTCATCGAGAGATTCTATTTTTTGTTGCGTGGTTTTTGGCCGGGCGTAATAGTAATAATCCTGTAAATCAATTTGTGGTTTTTCGAAGTACTGCCATTCTGGATGATTCATTTTTAAGAACTGACGGTAGCTTTTTAAGCGAAACTCCAGCATCCACATAGGTTCATTATTTTTTTTAGAGATAAGGCGAATAATGTTTTCAGACAAGCCTTTAGGAAATTCTTCCATTTCAATATCTGATTCGAAACCGTAGGCATATTCTTCTTCTAACTTATCTTCAATATTCATTCTTAACACCTTCCGCCGTATTATTTAAATTGGTTATTTGTCCGATATAATCTTGAGGAACTTCAAATTGTAGTATTTCTTCTAAGCTGAGTTCCTTGAAATAGTTTTCTATAAAAAATGCTAATGCTTTTACAGGTTTTGATATATTGCAACTACTGGCAATTTGGCATTGATCTTCAATACATTCTAAGGACAAAAATTTTTCATTGAGTATGGAGAAAAGGTCAGTCAGTGACAACTCATTAAGAGGCTTAATTAGATAATAACCTCCTTTGGGACCTTTAGCCGAACCTACAATTTGAACATTGTTTAGTGTTTGCATTATTTTTGAAGCGGTATCAAAGGGAATAGAGAATTCTTCACACAACTCACGAGCACTAGTTCTCTCACCTACTGATTTTTGAGAGAGGGCCTTAAGAATAATTAATGAATATTCTATTTTTTTGTTAAGTTTGATCATAATTATACTAATTCCAGTTAGTTACGTATATAAGGGGTAATATGCCTT
>JAOHMI010000016.1 GCA_028101965.1 Bacteriovoracaceae bacterium | reverse complement strand
ATTAAAAAACCTATTTCCAATTGCTTCATGTGACTTAGATAAGTTAGCGAATTATTATTATGATGCTGATCAATCTGGTGTGATAGATGCTGGAGATGTCACTTGTGTGCAATATTTTGCTGATAATAAATCGGTAATGCCAGGCTGTCCCTCAACAGGTATGACATATTATGATGTTAATTATGATTGCCCAGGGCTTTTTGGAATAGGTTGTATTACAAATGCTGATGTTGCTTTACTTAATGATTACATAAATCCTGCCACAAGAGCTGCTGCTTTGGGCAGCATGCCTTATTTACCACATGCTCAAGCCCGAAGGAAATGTGGCTCTCCTCCTCCTGTTTGTGATGCAGATGCAATTGCTCGTAGACTTCTCAATGTTTATACAATTGATTCTGTTCTCAATAATTTTGATGAGCAATGTACTCATTCTTATATTATTAATCCTTTTCAACCGGAGTTATACTCATCAAATTGCGCTGGTGTTAATAACTTAATGTATGAATACGATGTTAATCATTTATGCAAACCCAATAGTTGTGTAACCACTTGGGACAAAACTCAATTAAATGATTATATTAGCGGTGCTAAGACAGCGATGGATCTTAAGTCCATACAAGATATTATGGGCATTCATTGCTCTGGCCCACCTAATACTGCTCCAACATTGGTTGTTCCTGTTAATGGTAGCCAATATTATTGGATGGCAAATAGTAATGGAGGTCAATTTGTCATTCGAACGAATGATCCTGATGGCGACGATATGACCTATTCGGTGACTCCTTTGCCTTCCGGGGCAGGCTATAGTCCTTCAAATTTTATTCCTGGTCCGGATACAGATTTAAAAACCACATTTACCTGGTTTCCCATAAACCCCTCTCAAGTTGGTGATTATAATTTAGTGGTTAAGGCCAATGATGGTACTACTGATTCAAATGTTGCAAACGTCCTTGGCCGTGTCGCTCTTTACAGTGAAATCTTCACTGATCCTCAAGCAGGTGGAGCACCTGCAACTTACACTATTAGCGGTGGTGCTTATGTTTTTGATAAACAAGCCCAAGTGGGTCAAGTTTATGGATTAGATCTTGAACTACCATGGCTTCCTACAATAACAATGTGGGGATTTTCAACTAGAAATACTGGACCTTGTCCACTACCAAGTGGTGCTCCTGCTCCTCAATGGAATGAATCTCTAACTAATGAAGCTAAGGCGCGTTTTAGTTGGACGCCTGACACATATCCTCCTGGGGGAGTTCAAGATGTTTGTGTTAGTTGGAATATGGAGTCTGGCAATGGGTGGATTGTTAGTGGACTTTATCATAGGAAATTTCGTTTTAACTTTGTTCCTGAAATGACATTGCAATCTGATCCAGCAGAAACAACCCAGTATGCCTATATTGGAGAAATAAAAACAATCGACTTTACAACGGATAATGGTGTTTCTCCCTTTACCTATGCTGATATTAATACGACCTCAACGCCAGGAGGTGCACCTCCCTTAGGAGACTCTTGGAAGGATGCTGATACTTGGGGGTTTACTCCAATCGCCGGGCAATTGGGCTTCACTTATTCTGTGACTTTTCAAAGCACAGACAGTGCAACACCAACCCCTGAAACAGATGACAAAATAATAAAGATAACAGTTACAGATTTGACTATGACAAGCCCAGGGCCAACGGAGTTAAACCATACGGCAGATGTCGGAGATGATTTTAGATTGAATTTAGCCGCAACAGGTGGGACTGCCCCTTATACCTTTAGTTTTATTTCAAATCCCTCCTCAGGTGATATGCAAATACTCACTTCTCCAGATCAATTTCAATTTAATCCAGCAGCTGCTGGAACATATAATATCGCTTTAAGGGTAACGGATAATGTGGGAGCTTATTATGATAGGGCCATAACACTTACAGTTGGACCCGCCGGTGATTGCCCAGATGGGCAGTATCTCGCTGGACCAGGGTTATGTTGTTTATTGTCTGAAGTTCAAGATCCTAATAATTCCACTCAATGTATTGCTTCATCAGGTACCATCGAAATAGTCGACAAAAATGATTTTACTGATGATACAAATAATAATGATTTTTTATCTATTTGTCGTATGAATGAGACAAATCGTCAGAGCTTAATACTACAAGGAGTGAATGCAAATGTTAATGATATGGAGTTTGAGTCAACCAGTAATGATTATTTACTGTGGTCGTGCCGAAATTTAAATAGAAATTATAAATGGTATAAGCATTATATTATTAACCCGACGGATTTTAATCCGAGCATTTTAGTTGAACCATAAATTAGTGAATTATCTCTTTTAACGAGTGCCAACTTTTTAAGCCTTTTATACTTTTAATTATTGAAATTATTACTCTATTTGGTGAGATTTTTGTAATCCTTTATACTTAACTTAAGAGTTTTTATTTAAGCAATTAGGGAAAAGAGGATTTCATTAATAAATTTAATCAAATTTTTATTTTCATAATTTTATTCGTTTGCATATTCTCAACGAATATTTTTTCTTTAGCTTCATGTGATGATGATGCCCTCGCTAATTTTTATTATGATATAAACCAATCAGGCTCAATCGATGCCGGAGATCGCACTTGTTTAGCATATTTTGTAGCCAACGGAAGCAAATCTCTAGCTTGTCCTCAATCAGGTATGACTTATTATGATATTAATCGTGATTGTCCAGCTTTAGGGGGTGGTGCTGCTTGTATTAATAATGATGATTTAGAACTGTTAGATCTTTATCTTGACCCAATGACAAGAAATGCGGCATTAGCATCAATGCCTTTTTTAGCAGAGGCAAAGGCAAGAAGAAAATGTTTTGGACCTCCTACTCCTCCTTGCAATGCAGATAATCTAGCTCGGTCCTTATTTAATTTTTATACAACAGACCCACTCCTAAATGATTTAGATAAAAATTGTAATATGCTTTATATTACAAATAACCCTTATATGCATCCAGAGATTCCTAACTCTTCATGTGCAACTGCTTTAAACACAAACTATGATTACGATCTAAATCGTCGCTGCCTTGATTTTTCATGTGTTACAACAAGTGATCGAACCACCTTAACGAAATATATCGATGGTGATATTACTGCTGCAGAAATTCCTGCAATTGATGATATACTTCAATTACATTGTTCCGGTCCTCCTAATACACCACCAACATTAACTTTTCCAGGTGATGGATCGAAATATTACGCCATGGCGAATTCAAATGGTAATCAATTTAATATGAGATCAAACGATCCAGATGGGAATGATATCCAATTCTCAGTCACGCCGATGCCTCCTGGATCTTGGTATAGTCCTGCTGGAGGGTTAGTCACTGGACCAGACATTGAAAAACAAGCGGGGTTCCGATGGTGGCCAATCCCTGAATCAGAAATAGGTGATCATCATGTAGTGGTAAAAGCAAATGATGGTACTGCTGATTCGAATGAGGCAAAAGTTTTAATTAGAGTCGCGGCCTACACTGAAACTTTCACAGACCCACAAAATGGTAATGCACCAATCACCTACAATATAGTAAGTGGAACTCATATTTTTGATAAAAAAATTGAAGAGGGTGAATTATATGAAATGGATATTGAGCTTTCACGTTTACCTACCCCTGAAGAATGGAATTTTTATACAGATAAGCAACCAAGTTGTGTTGGACCATTGATAACACCTATGCCGACGTTTGATGAAATGTGGCCAGGCAACCCAGCGAAAGCTCGATTGTCTTTTACGCCGGGTCCAGAAACACCAGAAGGTTATTTAAATTTTTGTCCCAGTTGGAGAATGATGAGTGGTGGTGGTTGGCGAGTTGGCGGACTTTATCATAAGAGGTTTCGTTTTTATTACGCCCCTTCAGGAATGACACTTCAAACAAATCCAGCTGAAGAAGTGCAGTATGCTTATACGGATGAAGAAAAAGAAATAGATCTTTCAACAATTAATGGAACTCCAAACTATACTTATAACTTTTCAGCTTTACCCGCATCCCCTCCTGCTGTTATGGAAATGTCTGACCCTGATACTTGGAAGTTTTATCCTACGATGGCTAATAATGGAGTTACCTATAGTGTAACATTTGAATCAACGGATAGTAGCATTCCAACCCCAGTTACGGTTAATAAGGTAGTCAAAGTTACGGTAACAGATTTAAAAATCACAGACCCAAGTATTTTTACATTTAATGTAAATGTCGGGGGAACCCTCACTATTCCTTTAGCCGCTAGTGGAGGAACTCCTCCTTATGTTTTTTCTTTTAACTCCTTACCTCCAGACCCTGGTATGTCTATTGAAACATCGCCCGATAGATATGTATTTACTCCAACAAGTGCAGGGACACATGGAGTTACTCTTATTGTGACAGACTCAACTGGAGCTTGGTATCCAATGAAAGTGACGGTGAATGTTGGAATAGGAGTAAATCAAGCACCGGTCTTACAGCTACCCTTTAACAATAAAGAATACTGGTTGTTTGCAGGTCCCTATGGTTATGGCTGGGAATATAGAGGATATGATAATGATGGTGCTAATAATATAACGATATCTACGGTGAACAAACCTCCTGGAGCGACAATTGAAGACCCACCAGACATTAATGGGAATGATTTTACGAGTGATTTTTATTGGGGCATAGGAATTCCAGATACTGAAATCGGTAACACCTACAATATGGTGGTAACAGCATCTGATGGTCAAGATCAGGACACTGTCTTAACACCAATTTCAATTCACCAATGGATTCGTGAGATAACAGATCCCTTAAATGGAAACTCTAATTATATTCTCACCGGACTTGGTGTGAATATGGAGCATGTTCAAAAAGCTGATACTTCTGATTTTGTTATTGGGCAAGAAATACAAATGGATATGGAGTTTGCAGAAGTTCCTCATCCTCAGGGCTGGATATATAGCTTTATTGGAGGATGGCCTAGTTGCCAGGTTCCTAACGGGGCAACCATAACCAATCATCCATTTTCCGGCAGTAATCTGTATAAAGGAAGATTAACATTTACCCCAGAGGCCTCAGGGGACATTGATGTTTGTATTAGAGCTGGCTGGAATGAAACGATGACTTATGGGCCAGGTCAATCAAAATCTAGATTGTACCGATTTAATATTATACCTGGTTCAAATGTTGAATTGGTTCTTGATCCACAAGAAGATCCTCCGATTCAAGATCCTTATGTGGCATGGGTTGATGAAGAATATGTAATTCTTCTCTCGGCAATTAACGGTACACCTACTTATATTTATGATTTTGTTGTGCCACCACCAGCAGGCATGATTATTGAATCCGGACCATCACGAATTACTTGGACTCCAACTCTTTCTCAGCAGCATCTTAATGTAATGCCTCGAGTGACAGATGAAAATGGTTCAGGATCATCTGATACCACGCCCTTTAATATTATCAGTTCAACTTTAAACTTCACACCGATACCTACAGTTTACGATGTAGATGTAGGAGAGCAGATTTCCGAAAACTTTACTGCCTCTGGAGGTATGTCACCAGTGGTTGGATATTTCAGTGATGTTACAAATCCACCGATAACCCCAGCTCCTATTATAGAAGTTGTTGGAACATTTCCTAATTTTACTTTTAACTTTCGACAAGACTCAGATGTGGGAGTTGGAACTTATACCGTTTTAGTAGGCGTTAACGATGGAGACAGTCGAATCGCTGGAGGTGTTATAAGATATGTGAGATTGACCATTAATGTTAATGATGGCGGCGGAGAAGTACCACCTGGGCCAAATGAGTATATTGTACAAATGGAGCCATATATAAAATGTAATAAAGATCAAATCCTGGATCCTTTAAGAGACCCACTTGATCCTTTAACTTTTTGTATCGATCCTAGTTTAACAAGAGGTCTGGTGGATAAACCTCAATTTGTTAATGGTATCAACGGTGATACTGGATTTGTTTCAATTTGTTTTATGAATGAAGCTAATAGAAGAGAACTCATCGAGCAGGGGCAAAATTCCAACGTAAATGATATGGAATTTGAAAATACAGGAACCGAGTTTTTTCAGCGGTTATGCCGAGATTTAAATAAAAACTACAAGCATTATAAGAGGTATATTTTAAATGTGAACGAGGACTTAGATGCTGATATACTAATTGAGGAAAATTAAAAAAATAAAAATAATCTAAGGAAGGTTATGAGAAAGTTAAAGCAAAAATCGATTCTTGATCAAATCGGTTTTACATTAATTGAAATTGTCATTTCAATTGCCATTCTAGGAGGATTGGCCCTGGTAATTATGCAATTAATGAATGTTCAGGTGGGTGTCCAGGAAGCTTCTGAAATTAATGAAGACATGGTTACGCTATCATCACAAATTTTGGGAGTTCTTAATCATCAAGAATCATGTACTCAAAATTTCTCTGGAATTCAAATTGTGAATAATCCGAGTACAATGGCGAATCCTAGTATGGGGTCAGAAAATATTGCGCAAATTCAGACGGCCAATGGTAGGGTAATTATGCAAAGTGGACAGCAATTTAATAATTCTGATTTGGATATTAGAAATATTTATATCGATGTCGTTTTGGATGACCCATTTTTAGTCACTTCACAGTTTCATATATATCGAGCAGAACTTGTTGTTGAGATTACAAAAACTGCTGAGATGGACTCCACCCCTGGTGTAAGGCAAATTACTAAAAGATTTCCTATGCTACTAGATTACTCAATTCATCAGGCATACTCCATGACTACTGTTGTAGGAGTTGACCCAATGTATGTTCAAGAGCAGATTAAAAACCGCTGTGAAGATGTTGATTTTGCAGACCCCGATGATTTTGTTGGACATGATGTGTATAAAGTTTTTTGTAATAACATTAACCAAAATTTAGAACAAACCATATGTACCGGTATTTGCCAGGTAAAAGATGTCACCGATATTAGTGTCACAAGGTGCCTGTAAATGGGCTTGAATCAAAAAGGTAATGTAACAGTTTTGATGGGGCTCTTAGTTGCAATTGTAACGGGAAATATATTAGTCATCAATATGCGGCATGAGAATTTTTTAGATGTGCTCAATCGAACTGAAGCTAAATTTCAACTACGAGATTTTGATACATACATAAAATCTCTTATTTATAATAAAAAAATTTGCAATGATATTTTTCAAGGTCAAGCAGTTAATTATTATGCTTCTTTGCCTCCATTCGGAGATGGTATTTACGGAATTGTTTTTAATAGTCTAAGTCCCTTAGGATCAAATGTGGTTATGGTGAATGAGTTTTATGATCGTAATCGAACTATTCGACCAGTGCAAATATTTTTGGACTTTGGAACAACTGATCCAGAAACAAGTACGACTTTCGTGAATAATGGAGTTTTAAAAATTGAAGTTGAGTTTGAAGGAAGGAATGAGGTTTTAGAATACCCTATGGTGTTTGATGTTAGTTATGTGGTTGGAGTTCAAATTCAGGTGAGCCCCTTTGTCAGCCGTGCTGACATCGCTACTATGCTCTTAGGGGGTCCTGGTCAGGCTGGCAGTTGTATTGGAGAAATTACTTCGGGAGACCCTGTCAATCATACGATTCGTGATTTATTCTGTGATATCTCTTATCCGGATCGTGCCTGTATGGCTTATTGTAAATATTTATTAAGAGACGAAGAAAATAGGATTGCCGCATGTTTGTGAAGTATTTGTTATTATTTTTTTTAGTAAGTATTACCGCTGTAGCTCAAACAGAATATAGCTTGGATGAGTGTACTTTTCATCTTACGGAATTCGAAAGGCTAAATCCTCCTGGCAATGCTCGATTGCTTCCTTTAAGTGGAGGCGTTTTTTCTTGTCCCCGTTATGAGGAAGATCCAGGTCCATACATAAATACAGTTTCGCCTTTTTTATATAATAATAGTGTTATTACCTGCGCACATGGTGGTGGTTCAGATGTGGGTTGTCGAGCTAGACAGGTTTGCAATTATACGGGGGCTAATCCAATGTGCGAAGATATGACTGCATCACGTGAGGCAAGTTCGGGGTTTACCCTATTTGATGATGATGTGAATCGAAGTGGGTGTTTGATTACAAATCCAGCTACGACTAACTTGAATACTATTCCTTTAGAGGATATCACTTTTGCTAATGCTGCAGATGGAACCACAGAGCATTGCCTTGATATTATACGCTTGTATCGATTGCAAAGAGGGCGTGCAGGTGCAGGCGGAAGTACAACAATATTTAATTTACCTACATCAAGCAGTGGCCCTTAATTAGAGTTAGGTGTCAGATTTTAACTCTCGAGTGATATTTTCCAAATGCTTGGCACTAACATTCTCAGCTGCAACTGGGTCTGCAATGACTAATGTAATTTTACTCCACAATGTTTTAAGAATGACTTTTGGATTGGATAAGGCTTTTCCTCCATATTTACGACTAAAAAAAGATCCCCATAAACCTTCAAGTTTCATGGGTATGACTGGGACTGGAGAGTTTTGAATAATTTTTTCCACTCCAGGTCTAAAACCATCAATCTTTCCATCTTTTGTAATATTTCCTTCAGGAAAAATACATACCAGTTCACCATTATCCAAAGCTTCTTTAATTTTAACAAAGGCTTCTTCCATCAAAGTGAAGTCTTCATTTTTCCCTGCAATAGGAATGACTTTAGCCCCGCGAAAGAAAAAACCGATAAAAGGAAGTTTTAAAAAAGTATAGTACATCACAAAACGAACAGGACGTTTAATCGCAGTTCCAATAAATAACCAGTCAACAAAGCTCACATGATTGCATGTAAGCACCGCTGCCCCATCATGAGGAATATTATCCAAGCCTTGAATTCTTAATCGATAAATCATTCGAGTAAAAATCACACAACAAAAACGCAGCAAAAATTCTGGGATGATGGTGTAAATATAAAAGGCGACGATAGCATTAAGCATGGCCAGGATTAGAAGAATTTGGACCACATCAAGTCCCCAGCCATAAAAGGCGGCCAGTGCAATAGATGAGACCACCATGAATAATGCATTGATAATATTATTTCCTGCAATAACTCGGCTTCGTGATTCAGGGTGACTATGCTGTTGAATAAAAGTGTAGAGGGGAACAATAAAAAAACCGCTGAAAACAGAAATCAAAAGAAGATCAATCACGATTCGATATGAAATGGGATAAGACATAAATTCTTTAATTGATCCAATCGTGGTTCCCTCAGCGAAGGGATGTCCCACAAATGAGAGGTCTAAAATAAAGAGAGTAATACCAATTGAACCGAAAGGAACGAGTCCTAATTCAAGCCGATGCTTAGAAAATTTCTCACATAATATTGAACCGATCGCCACCCCAACACTAAACAGTGCAAGAAAAAGTGTGACGACGCTCTCGCCAGCGAATAATACATTTTTAGCATAGACTGGAAAAATGGAAAGAAGGGCAGCTCCTAAAAACCAGAACCATGAGATGCCCAGCACTGAGTTCCACACTGATTTTATCTCTTTGGTTACTTTAAGTATGTCAATTGAAGGCTTAATTAAGCCATATTGAATTTGTAAGTTTGGGCTATTCGATTTAATAGGGGTCATGCATTTTGCGAAGATCGCTCCAATGATAGCAAAAAGTATCACGCTAATAGAAACATAGACCCCACCTTGAGGATAGCTTATTAAAACTCCTCCAACGATTGTTCCTAAAAGTATGGAAAGAAAGGTTCCCATTTCCACTAAGGCATTCCCATGAACTAATTCGTCCTCTTCAATCAGCTCTGGAAGAATAGAATATTTAACTGGACCAAATAATGTGGACTGAAAACCCATTAAAAAAAGTGAAAATAAAAGAAGGGGTAAGTTTTCAAAAACAAACCCGCAAGCTCCAAGAATCATGACAACAATTTCAAAAATTTTTACTATAAAAATTAAATTTGATTTTGAGTACTTGTCACATAACTGGCCAGCGGTGGCAGAGAAAATAAAAAAAGGCAGAATAAAAATCCCTCCACATAAAGTTACCATTTGCTCTGGAGAGAGTCCCATTAGTTGATAACTTTTGTAGGTAATCAAAATAACTAAGGCATTTTTAAAAACATTATCATTAAAAGCACCAAAAAATTGTGTCCAAAACATTGGCCAAAATCTTTTATCTCCAATTAAATTATTTTGATAACTCATAGGGCATCCTTGCTGAAGTTAATTACAAACAAAAATATATTTTAGAAAGAATTAAGCTGGATGACCAGAAAACAAATTTAATTTTGAGTTTTAGTTATTGATTATCAATAGAAGGTTTAACTTTTATGGTTTTACCAGTCCGTAAATGGTAAATATATCTTTGATCATATTGCCGAGCGGTCTTCATGGCTTCTTCCAGATCAAAGATTAATCTGGTTACTTCAATCCATGTTTGAGAGTTTTCTTCATCATACCAAGAACCAACTAAATAATTTCTGGATGACCAAAAATTGTTCGCTAGCAAGTTTGACTCATTTCTTGAATTATAAATAAAATCTGTAATCACTAAGAATGATTCTAGATCTTCTACTGTTATATATTTTCCTTCGAAGCTTGTCCCATAATCAGGAAAAATGGCAACTGCGTATGCATCAATGTCTTTGTAATTCTCTCCAGAGTTGACATCAAATGTGCTTCCACCATGCATATTATGATAACTCACAATTTTTTGTAAATTATCTTCCTCTTGAGCATAACCTGTTAGGTAAAAAAGTGAAATTGTTAGAAATACGTTCAGCAAAAATTTTTGGGCCATTATTATTTGTACTAGATAATTAGATTTAAACTATAGAGAAGTAAATTGTTACATGGTTAAGGTCAGAAAATGATTGATGTAGTTAAAACATTATTGGCACCAATCATAAAACAGTGTATAAATTCAGGCATAATTTAATGAGGTATCTTATGGAAAAAACAGTGGAGCAGTCGCGCCAAAGGCTGAAAGAAAAAATAGCATTATCTCTTCAAGCTGGAGGGGAAAAAAGAATAGAAAAACAGCATGCTCAAGGCAAATATACGGCCAGGGAGCGAATTCACAAATTAGTTGATCCAGGGACTTTTATTGAATTTGATCAGTTTGTCACTCACAAGTGCTCGAACTTTGGTCTTGAAGAGAAAAAAATCCTTGGAGATGGTGTCGTAACCGGAATCGCTAAAATGGGTGGTTCTGAAGTTGCTCTTTTTTCACACGACTTCACTTGTTTTGGTGGAGCCCTCGGTATGGCATTTGCTAAGAAAGTTTGTAAGGTGATGGACTTTGCTGTGGAGAATCGAATTCCTATTATCGGAATTAACGATTCAGGTGGTGCACGGATTCAGGAAGGGGTCGAAAGTCTTGCTGGTTATGCAGACATCTTTCATCGAAACGTAAAAGCTTCAGGGGTCATCCCACAAATTTCCGTTATTATGGGACCTTGTGCTGGAGGTGCGGTTTATTCACCGGCCATGACCGATTATATTTTTATGGTAGATAAAACCAGCTATATGTTTATCACCGGTCCAGAAGTAATTAAAACAGTTACTCACGAAGAAGTAACTAAGGAAGAGCTTGGAGGTGCGAAAACTCACAATGAGAAATCAGGCGTTGCTCACTTCTTTACCAATGATGAGGATGATTGTTTCGAAAGAGTTCGTGAGTTAATGTTTTTCATTGGGGATAAAACACCCATGAATTCAAATCCTCAAATACAAAACCAAGAAAATTTAAAAAATATTGTCCCAGCGAACCCCAAAAAACCTTATGACATAACAGAAATTATTTTAAATGTGGTGGATGATAATCATTTATTGGAAGTGCAAAAAGATTTTGCGAAAAATATTGTTTGTGGTTTTGCCAAACTAGCGGGAAAAACAGTTGGGATTGTGGCCAACCAACCTGCAATTTTAGCGGGTGTTTTGGATATTGATGCTTCAACGAAGGCAGCGAGGTTTGTACGTTACTGTGATGCCTTTGATATTCCCATAATTACTTTTGTGGATGTTCCTGGTTTCCTCCCTGGGACTGATCAAGAATATGGTGGGATTATTCGTCATGGAGCTAAGCTTCTTTATGCCTATAGTGAGGCAACGGTACCTTTAATAACATTGATTACAAGAAAAGCCTACGGTGGAGCTTACGATGTTATGGCGTCTAAGCACATTGGAGCAGATATTAATCTTTCCTATCCTACTGGAGAGATTGCAGTGATGGGAGCTGAAGGTGCAGTTAATATTCTTTACCGAAATGAATTAAAGAAAGCGAGTGACCCAGATAAAGTACGAAATGAATTTATGTCACAATATGAAGATGAGTTTGCTAATCCTTATCAAGCAGCCTCATTAGGATATTTAGATGAAATTATTTATCCTGAAGAGACACGGCAAAAGCTAGTCACCTATCTCTCATTTTTAAAAAATAAGAAAGTGAATCTTCCTAAAAGGAAGCATGGAAATATTCCCCTTTAAGGTAACATCATGAATAAAAGAATTTTAATTTGTAACCGAGGTGAAATTGCTATTCGTATCGCGAAAGCGGTTTCTGAATTGGGTGGTACGGCCATCGGTTTTTATACTGACTTTGAAAAAGAGCCAGCCCACTTAGAATACTGCCAAGAGTGGATTTATTTATCAGGGACTACTAATCTTGAAACATATTTAAATCAAGATAAGATTATTGAATTAGCCCAGAAATCTAAGGCAGATGCAATTCACCCTGGATATGGATTTTTATCTGAAAACCCTAGCTTTGCGGATAAAGTTAAAGAGACTGGAATCATTTTCATTGGACCGCATGCTCAAGCCATCCATTCAATGGGAGATAAAGCTGTCTCGAAGAAAATCGCCAAAGATGCTGGAGTTCCAGTGGTACCAGGATCTGTTGGAAAAATTGATACAATTAATGAAGCTAAGGACATTGCAAAAAACATTGCTTACCCAGTTCTTCTCAAAGCCGTTGCCGGAGGCGGAGGTAAGGGAATGCGTGTGTGTAATAATGATGAAGAATTAGAAAAATTTTTTCCAGCGGTTCAAAGAGAAGCGAAGTCCTCTTTTGGAAACCCTGATTTGTTAGTAGAAAAGTACATTGTTAATCCTCATCATATTGAAGTGCAAATATTGGCCAATAATAAAGGGGATGTTTTTCATCTTTATGAAAGAGAGTGCTCTATTCAACGACGACATCAAAAAGTCATTGAAGAAGCTCCTTCTCCATTTATTGGATCAGATGAAAAAACTCGTCAAAATATTTGTGAAACAGCGGTTAAACTTGCTCGTCATGTCCAATACGATTCAGCAGGAACTGTTGAGTTTATTATGGGCGAAGATAAAAGTTTCTATTTCTTAGAAATGAACACACGTATTCAAGTCGAGCACCCTATAACGGAAGAAATCACTAATATTGATTTGATGGTGAATATGATTAAATCAGCATTCGATATGGATTTAGATTTTAAATCTCAAGAGGATATTC
The DNA here is from genome assembly GCA_028101965.1 of Bacteriovoracaceae bacterium. Taxonomy (GTDB): domain Bacteria; phylum Bdellovibrionota; class Bacteriovoracia; order Bacteriovoracales; family Bacteriovoracaceae; genus JAOHMI01. The sequence goes on along the minus strand of JAOHMI010000016.1, from coordinate 27,343 downwards.
AAATTCGGGGACATGCGATTGAACTAAGAATTTGCGCTGAAGACTCGGAAACAATGCTGCCTTCCCCCGGTATGATTGAAAACTATGATTATGAACTCGGTAAAGGAATTCGTTTTGATCATTGTCTTCGGCCAAATCGAGAGATAAGTTCAAACTTTGATCCTATGGTGGGAAAGCTGGTGGCCAGAGGTTTTGATCGCAGCGTTGCCATAAGAAAAGTTCGAAATGCACTTAATAAATTAAATATTTTGGGACTTAAAACGAACATACCTTTGTTAAAAGTGATTCTTGCTGAAGAAACTTTTCAAGCAGGTCAATATACTACTTTTTATATTGATAAGATAAAGCCTCAGGAAAATCTTAATTTAAACATAACCCCGCAAGAATTATTAATTCATGCAATAGAAAAAGAAATAGGTTTAACCAACTAAGATAGAGATACTTATGAGATATTACTTTTACGATCAAAATAGTGAAAAAAACTTCGTCGATCTTGAACTTCATGAGCAAGAAAGTGGAGAGATCGAAATTAAATTTAATGAAGGGACAGCCCTTCTTAAAAAAATAAATACGAAACATTTTATCTCTTTTGACCAAATAAGATGGCAGCGAATTTTTCCAATTTTTGGGGATAATATATCCATTCAAAACCTAAATCATAAAATATATCGAGGTTATTTTCCCAGTGGTGTGAATCAAGGTAGCGAAGGTGGCCTTATTTCTCAAATGCCAGGGAAAATTGTTAAAGTCTTTATAAAACCTGGAGATAAGGTTGAAAAAGGTGATGTTGTTCTAGTCATGGAAGCCATGAAAATGGAAAATGAAGTGAAAAGTTCCGTTTCAGGGAAAGTTGAGTCTGTCCTTGTATCAGAAGGCCAGGCCGTAGAGTCCGGTCAAGTTCTCGTGGAAATTAATTGAATAAATTTATTCCTTTGGCGTCGAGTTACCATTTCATTGACTTGAATCTAGCTTCGAATATCACTTATTAATTGAAAATATAAAGAATATCTGTATTTCTAAATGAATCACTGTTTTTATTCTGATACCTAGTAAATATTATTAGGAGTTCAATTATGAAAAATTTATTTATCTTACTTACCGCAGTGTTTTCAATTTCGACGAGTACATCTTTTGCAAAAACAGTCTGCAAAGTTAAAAATTATAAACAAGCAATCAAGTGCATAAAAAAAGATGCTTTAAAAAGATATCAAACTGGTGAAATGCCTCATTCAGTTGGTGTAACCAAAAAAGTAAAAGGTAAAAACATCTTTAAAGAGATTACAGGGAAAAAACCTACCAAAAAATATGTCGGTGTAGTGCAAGTTCATTACGACGAAGATCAAATGCTCTACTATCAAATTGGTAAAGGCAGAAAAGTTTCTCCAGAGTTAGTTTTTGAAGAAAATATTGTGGATTTTGGATGGGATAAGAACAAAGAATTTACCACTGAAGAAATGGCGCTTTATATTTCAAACATCAAAGATTTTCATGGAAGAAATGAATAAAAGTTTATTTATCATTTAATGATTAATATTGCTTATTCATGTTTCCATAAAAGTTAACAGAGGCTTCGCAATCTTTTCCTTCATGTTTATTCCCTTCACCCTCAAAAGTTAGATAGTAGATTTCAGCTTTTTGCTCGTGATTAACTTTTACGGCCCCTTGATAGGTATGGGTAACTGGATGGGTATGAAGACTTTCGTGATGAATAATGTCCACAATTTTTGAACCAGGGAATTTGGTGTTAATAAGTCTCTTAATTATTTTTTTGCAATTTGCTCTTTCCCCTGCAATGCCTAAGCTCATTGAAGTTAAACTTAATAACCCAGTTAAAATAAACACATTATATTTCATAAATAGTCCTTTGAATGAAAATTTTTAATGTATCTTCTATTTCATAGGATAATGCTTAGACCAAGTTAGCTTATTAAATTTACAATAGCTTATAGGACAAGAGGCAATATTCATTACTAACCGGGTGACAACGGTGGTGATAGCTTTTAAGTTATCAAAATGATTAGAAGTTTAAATTGATAAATATTTGAAATTTCAATTTTCACCATTATAGTCACCCGGTTAATATTCATTCCATTAATCAGCCAATGACTAAATTCCTAATATAGCTAAGTAACGGAAAAAACTGCCTTTTAGGGGCCTGTGTTAAAACCGTGCTATAATGTTAAGTAATAATCGTTACTTGCGTCTTATAAGCACATAGGAGTACTTCACGATATGGCTGAAAAAAGTGAAAAAACAAATTTAATTGAAGTTGGTTCATTAAATGGATTTTTTTACGAACGGCTAGAGAAATTAAATCAGAAATCCCTAACTCCTGTACCAAATGAAGTTCTTTTTTATTCCAGTAATGTTTTGCAAAAATTTTCTTTATCTGAAGAGTTTTTTAATTATAAAGACGGTAAAGTTACTCGAGAAATTTTAGGTGTAAAGTTTTTAGAAACCAAAGATAAGACTTCAACGGAAAAGAAAAGAATTTACCAAGAAATTGGCGACAGTGCTTTGTTTCTTTCAGGCTACTTTTCTAAAGCTGTGAAGAATGAAATTGTTGATATTAACTACTACAGAAATGTCGGCAAGATGGCTTACGAAAATCTAAATGAAATTGTTCCGCAATGTTTTGATGTACCATCCTTTTTCGATAAAATGTCCACTTGCTTTTATAATGTTTCAATATTGTTTTCGGTTATGGCGGAAAACTTTGGTGAGCAAAACAAAGACAAATTTCTTTTAGATATTTCTAACGATTTAGAAGATGAAGAACTTCTTATTCGTGGCTTTCCGACTAATCAATCTAAGAAAGTTAGTTAACCTGATTTCTACCAACCGTTACTTGATTAAAACCACTTTTTAAAAATCCTTTGAGAAATTTATTTAAATCTTCAAGTTGAATTTTATCGATAATATTAAAACTCTTATGGCCGAAATCTAGTCCTAATCCATGAAGGAGAGGGATGGAATAAAAATTAATATGATCATCATTCGTTTGTAAACTCAATTCATGCTGACCCTTAAGCATAATTTTTATTCGTTTAAATTCGGATTTAGAAAATCCTTTTTCTGCAATGTTATTTATAATGTTCATAATTGCTTCAATGGCCTTATCAGCTTTATCAAAACCTGATCCAATATATATTCCCCAATAGCCTGCTTCAAGCGCCGTATGCTGGATTGGATTAACCGAATAGCATAGTCCCATTCGGTCACGAACCTCTAAAAAGAGTGGGGAGCTTTGCCCAGATAAATAAGTTGTTAGGAAACTCAAGAGTAAATCATTCTTATGTCCGGAGGCATATGATTGTTTTCCAATAATTATATGAGTTTGTTCTCGGTCGAATTCGATATTTTTATTTTGATTTTTTGTCACGTTGGGCTTTGAGTGTGAGATTTTCTCAACAGAGCGTATTTTTAATTTATCAATAATTGGAGTCAGCTTCTCAATTAGATCTTCTTTACTCATCATTCCTGAGAATGAGAAAAGTATTTTAGAATTATTCACTCGCTCGAAATATTTTTCCTCAAGATCTTTTAATTGAATACTCTGGATAGATTCCTTTGTTCCAATCATCGACCTCTCATAGGCGTGTCCATTAAAGATCAAATTGTTAAAATTAAGGACACATTGCTTTACTGGTTCAGTTTCATTAATTTGTATGGTTCGCAAGATTAGTTCTTTTTCTAATTGAAAAAACTGATCTTCAAAAACTGGATTAGTTAATGTTTGTGAATAGTGGAAAAAGCTACGATCAAAATTTTCAATTAGCCCGTGCTGAGTTAAACCAATAGCGTTCTTACCTGAGAAGCCATTGAGAGAAGAGGATAGTGATTCCAGCTCCTTTCTTATATCTTGATAACTATTTGACTTATGTCCATAAGTCACACATCGAGAAATTAATTGATAGAGTCCATTATTCTTAGGTGTCTCATGAGATAATCCCCCTTTCATATAAGTATGAAGAGAGTAGGTTGGTGTCATCTCATTGTATCGATGAAGTAATTCTATTTCAGGGGCTAACTTTGTTAAAGTAGTTGAAGAGTCATACTTACTTACAGATGACTTTAATTTTTTCTCAATAGATTTAATTTGATTTGGGAAGTTACTTTTTAACTGGCCTGAGAATTTTTCAATAGTTAATTTTGCAGTTGACTCATCATCCGAATCAGAAATTAATAAATTGAGGTGATGAGTTTGGGAAAATATATTTTTGATACCTTCATGAACTTTATCAAGAGAAACGGTTTTAATTCGATCTAAATACTTCTCTTCTGTTTTTAAGTCATTTGATTGAACATAACTATGACCAATGGAGAAAGCATAGCTCTCCAATGATTCTTGCTCATAAATTTTAGAAGATATAAATTGATTTTTTATTTTGATTAAATTTTCTTCATCAACTAAGTCTTTCAGATTAGTTTTAAGTAAATCATTAAAAGCGGTTAAACATTCATCTAACTTCTCAATGGGACAATTGATTTTGATAAAATGAATTCCACCATGGTTAAAGTACATGGAGGAACCAGCAATACTTGTCGCTATAGTTTTGTCCACAACAAGGCTATTGTAGAAAGGACTAGTTTCTCCAGTGAAAAGACAATTCATGGCCAACTCTTCTGCTGGCGCATTTAAATGCTCTAAGTGGTGTCCTTGGAATCCAATCATTAAGGTCGCTTGCTTGACATCTTTTTTGATTATCTTAATGGTTGGTTTTTTCTTCATGATAAAGGGTTTTATTTCACTTGGTTGCCCTTTAGGAAATTTATACTCACTGATTTTCTTTTCTATTTTTGCTTTGTTTTCACAATCACCTGCAATTAGGAGGAAGGAGTTTGATAAGGAGTAATACTGATTTCTAAATTTTTTCAATTGGTCTTGTGAAAATGATTTAATGGTTTTTAGTCCTCCAAGAATCGGATGGGCATATCCACTGGTGAAGCATTGCTTTTGCATTTCCATAAATTGGAACTGACGGGGACTATCAATACTTTTATTATATTCTTCAACAACCACTTCTCGCTCTGCAGGGATTTCTGTTTTCTTAAATTGAGCATTTGCAACCATGTCTAATAAAATATCGATATTTTCAAGCATGGTTGATTGAGGAAAGTTAATGTAGTAGCAAGTATAATCGAAGCTAGTAAAAGCATTGATTTCAGCTCCGAGCGATTCTACATAATAAGCGGGAACATTCTTACTTCTTTTTTTTGTCCCTTTAAAGAACATATGTTCTAGGAAATGCGCTATACCTGAATTTTCTTTGCTCTCAAGTGCAGATCCGGCCTTGAACCAGAATTGAACACTTCCAACATTAGTTTCTGGTGTGTGAACAAAAATGGTCTGTAGATTATTTTTTTGGGTTTTTAATTCAATATTCATTTACCAAATCCTTAAATTAGCTTATCAAGTGTAAGTGAATAAAAACCAAATACACTCGCTCTATATACATTTTCCCTACTGTAGGCACTTATGTAATTACTGTGATTTCTATAAACACAAATTATCTAGTGAAAACGATGACATTACTACTAAAAACTTCAACTCGAAACTAATTAATCAATTTAGTCAGCTAGAGCATTTTCATAGTGAAAATAATTTTCAGTTAGGGGTCTTGGAAACTCTTTATATTGGAGGGGGAACACCTTCACTATGGGGAGAAAAAGGAATTCAATTATTTTCAAATAAGGTCGATCGTTCTTTGAAATTAAAAGCAAATTGTGAGTTTACCTTAGAGGTTGACCCGGGAACGGCGACTTTTAATCAGCTTGATCAGTGGCAAAAGCTGGGTGTTAATAGATTTTCCTGTGGGGTTCAATCAGTTGATGATAATTATTTAGCACTCTTTGATCGATTTCATCGTCTTGAAGATGTTGAAAACTTATTAAATTATTTCTTTGAGCGTGACATAAATTTTTCAGTTGATTTACTTTTGGGAGCACCTCAAGGAAGAGAAAAAAGAAATATTCAATGGGAGATAAATAAAATATTACAGTTTAAGCCAAAACACTTAAGCGTTTATATTTTATCAACTCGAAAAAACTATCCACTTTTTGACTCTTTGCCTGAAGATGATCTAATTGAAAAAGAATATTTTTTTGTTGCTGATGTTTTACAAGGCCATGGGTTCAATCATTACGAGGTGAGTAATTTTGCGATACCAGGTTTTGAAAGTATGCACAATCAAGCTTATTGGAAGATGGATTCTGTCGCAGCAGCTGGTCCTATAGGGACGGGGTTTCTGTATCAAAAAGGTCATGAAACAGCGCTTCGTTATCAGTCTAACTCAAGTCTTGATAAGATAACTACTGAAATTTTAAACAAGAAACAACTTTGCTTGGAGAGATTATATCTTTCATTGCGAAGTAATATTGGTGTGCAATTAGGTGACAATCTTGCTCAATATAATCTTTCCAAGGAGAGCGAAAAACTTTTTAATCAGTGGGTCAATGATGGCTTTGGAGTAATCGGTAATGATAAATTCATTTTCAATTATCGAGGCTGGATAATGTTAGACACTTTTATCAGCAAACTTTTTCCTTTTCATTTAGACTAAAATTTTCTATGAACTCCTTAATTCAAAGTAATACCAATCCCATAAAGAAATGTTGGGTCGTTGCTGCGCTCTTGCGGTATTAGAATACAGCTTCTAGCTTGCGCCTACCAACATTTCTACCTGGAATTAGTATAAGTATTTATTTGAGACATTCATTTAGGGGGAAGCATTGAGCAGAGTTATTCAATTCAGTTTGATTATAATATCATTTAATTTATTTTCAGCAGTTGAGCTTGAAACTTATCTTTATGACATCGAAGAGAGTGAAACTACCTATGATCTTCTGTCTATCCAAGATGGCCGAGTTTATGAAGTAGATAAAAATAACCACAAACTTGTAGAACAAGTACACTTCGCTCTTAATAAGCATTTACCAATTAAGCTTTTAGTAACTGAATCCGATCCTCTAAATCTTACCGCTAATGCAGAAATGGTAATAAGTGCAGCTGTTGAAGATAATTCTAGAGCGAAAACTAGTTCTATTAGCCTTGAAGATGAGAGCGAATATAAAGATCCAATGTATGGATATGAGCCGACTAATATTATTACTGAAACGCCTGAAGAGACAACAATGGAGATTTTTAAATCTCTTTACAACCGAAAAAAGAAAGGATCTCAGTGTTATAATCGCGCCTATGTATGGGCAAATGATATGCATCAAAAAAGAGGAATTAAATCGAAAAAGAATTTTGTTTTTTATAGCAAAAAGTTTCGTAGAGAAATTGATAAGAAGTGGTGGTTTCATGTGGCACCTATTATTATGGTGAATGGAGAAGAAGTTTTTGTTGATCGAGCTTTTAGTAAGAAACCTTTGAGTAGACTTGATTGGGAGACAGTTTTTATAGGAGATTTACAAGAAAAGTTAAGGGAAGAACAAGGCATACCTCGTTATAGCTGCCCAATGATTGATAGAATGAGTATCTATGATGCTCAAAAAGAAACGGACTGGTGTTTCCATTTAAATGCTAATATGTACTTTTGGGGACCTAACTCTCTCTATCGCTTGGAAAGCAAAAATGTTCGGCCATTGAAATGGCATAGTGGTATTCTGAAAACCGCTAGGAAACAGGCCTTTAAAAAGTGGCGCCAAGTTTGGTATTAATTTGAAGTAGTTTTATGTTCGTACAGGCACTCTAATATCGCTGAAGAGTTATTTACTTTGTCTTTATACTTAAAGAATAAGTTAATTTGATTCTCATCTTTTTTATCAATAATGACATGATAATTATCTTTTAAAAACTTTAATCGATGTGACGTTTTAATAATTTCAGAAAGACTGTCTCTGTCCTTTTCACGGATTATGATTTTCGCACGCTTGGAATTTGCTTTTATTTTAGTTTTTTTCTTGGAAACCACATCGTCACTTATGGTGCGAGATTTAATTTTTTCTTTTTCACTTAGATCAGATTGAAAATCAACAACTCCTTCAATTTCATATAAACTGGGATCGCTTTCACTTAATTTAATTTCTAAACTTTCTGGGCACTCATAGACATCATCTGGATCTGAAATTGTATCGACTAATTTATATTCATGCCCATTTTGATGTAGCTCTTGGAGAAGATTGTCATGCTGGGAAAATGCAGAAAAGCTAATGGTCAACGCAATCAAAAGATAATGACTTGAAGTTAATTTTATTTTCATATTTTAATAATAACCATTATTTTTTTTTATAAAATAGGAAAAATAACTCAGAAGATAATCTATTAATAATTTCTGCAAATATGATTAGTCTTTAGACAAATTGAGTAAATCTTTCATTTTATTTAATTCCAAATATATTTTTGGATCCAACGAAATTTCACCTTGAATAATTTTGTCTTGCTGCCTTGGAACATTTTGAAAATAAGGATCGTAATCTTTTTTATTCCCTATCCTCGCAAAGGTGAAGGGAAAATCAGTTTCTTTAACAAAGATTATTTCATCCTTAATATTATTTGACTCTGGGAGACCACTTTTTCCACGTGACCAGTACTCACCATCTCCAATAAAAATTCCAAAATCGTAATTTGTGGATGGTTTAAAAGAACCGACCATTTTATTTGAATAGACAGGATTGGTATCTACTTTAAGATAGGCAAGTTTAGAGTATGGAGTTAAATGATTTTTACTCATTTTCATTTGTACCCAGTTTTTCTTATCTGTAATTGTCATTGCCACATCAATGGAGACATTATTCATTCTTTTTAAATAAGTATTACCTTTTTTACTTTTTTGGCCCCAAATAACTGGAGTTATTATAATGGAGACTTTCGTTTCAGAGGGAAGTATTTGGAGGAATCCTTTTAAGCTATCTAAAGCAAGATCAAGTCCTTTTTTATTTTGAAATCTAATCTTTTGTAGCGTTGAAGAAGCGTCTAAATAAATCAAAACATTTTTTAATTTTTTTAAATCGGTTAATTGAAAGTTTTTTGGGAAAATACTTTTTTTGCCTAGTAATTTAAATTCATTTTCTAGTTTTGAATTTTCCTGATTGGTGATGACCTTTAACTGATCACTGTGTTTAATAGGGAGCCATTTAAACTTCCTTTCAGGTTTTTTGCCTAAATAGTGAGGAATTAACTTACTTTCGTAATCACTGCATAGAACTGAGTGAAGTTGTTTTGATTGATTGATGAGTAAGTTCTTAATTTCTACTTCAGTATTTTTCTCTTTATTTATATAAATATTTGAAATGTTTTGTTCTTTTTTTAATGAGTAAACATTAGAAACCGGTTGAGGGATAATTTTTTCTCGGTAATAGAGTGCTTTGGATTTTTTTCCAAATAAAAACTCACAAGCCAGTTGAATATCTTGAACTGATTGACTTGAGAGCGGTAGTAATAAAGTAGTAAGGTCGTACCAACCCATATCTGTAACTTCGAATTTGTAGCAATGCTCAGATGAATAATCAACGATGGGTAATTGTTCTAGAGAATTGTGACTTTTAGTAATAATATTTAGGCAATTCCTAGGGTTTTGGGCAAGAGCGATTTGATCAATATTTTGGTGCAAAAGCTTATAGCTGTCAGTGCTAATGGATTGCCATTCTGTGAGTTTGATATCATCTGGTTCCACCAAGTTGAGAGCTTGAACGTCTTGGCTTGGTATTATTGCGTTGAAAAAAATAAAAAATATATGCAAGAAAATATGCTTCATAGAACTCTATTCGTTAATGGTTAATCTTAAGGAAAGAAGAATTATCACTCGTGAATGGGAAGGGGAATCAAGATTCGCTAATGTGCATTTTTTATACAAAACGAGTATAAGTTTCATGGTCAGTATTTGTTGCTGAGGAAGAGTCGATATTCGATTTATTCTAATTTATAGTTATCTTAGAATTTACCCAATATTCGCAGGTAACTGCCCGAAATAATATGATATTGAATCAAATATTTTTATTGTCACAAGCATTGACATAACTTTTACTGATCTTATCTTACATTCGGAAGAGCATTTAACGCATGATTTAAAGAGGATAACAATGGATCAGGAAAATTTAGAGTTGAAGAAGGAACAGGGAGAAACAGAGATTCCCGTGAAAACTGAATCAGCTAAATCTTCAGATGAGACTGAGGAGATTGAAACTACAGCAGTAGAAGAAGATGAAGCAGAGGAGGAGGCAACTCCTGAGAGCCTTCTTATTAAAACTCAAAAAGAGTTAGATGAGTTTAAATCCAAATACTTTTATTTGGCAGCGGAAATGGATAATTTGAAGAAACGTTCAGAAAAAGAGCGTAGCAACTATATTAAATATTCGAATGAAAATATCCTGAGAGATTTAATCGATGTGCAAGACAACTTTGAAAGAACAGTTAATGCTTTAAGAAATGATCCAGATGAAAAAATGAAAAATATTGTGTTTGGAATCGATATGATTGCAAATCAATTTATGGAAGTTCTTGGTAATTATGGTTTAAAGAAACTTGATTGCTTAGGTAAAGAGTTTGATCCTAACTTTCATGAGGCTTTAGGCAAAAAATTTGTTGAAAATAAAAAGGAAATGGAAATATTAGAAGTTTCCATGAATGGTTTTATGATCAATGATCGTTTGCTAAGAGAGGCAAAAGTTATTGTTAATCAAAAAGATGATGAAGAAAATAAATAATAAAAATTTGAATAAAATCAAAGGAGCAAAATATGAGTAAAATTATTGGAATTGACTTAGGAACCACGAATTCGTGTGTATCTGTATTTGAAAATGGAAAATACAAAATCGTTCAAAATGCTGAAGGACACAATACAACTCCTTCTGTAGTCGCTTATGCGAAGAACGGAGATAAGTTAGTTGGTCAAGTGGCTAAAAGACAAGCGGTTACAAATCCTAATAAAACTCTTTACGGAGTAAAAAGGTTAATTGGTCGAAAGTTTACTGATGCTGAATCTCAAGATTTCACGAGAGTTGCTCCCTTCGACATTTTCGCTAATAAGAATGGCGATGCTTGGATTAAAATGGATGGTAAAGAGCTTTCTCCTCAAGAAATCTCAGCTTCTGTTTTGGAAAAAATGAAAGCATCAGCGGAAGACTACTTGGGAACAAAAGTAACTGAAGCAGTTATTACAGTTCCTGCATATTTTAACGATGCTCAAAGACAAGCAACCAAAGATGCTGGTAAAATTGCTGGCCTTGAAGTTAAAAGAATAATTAACGAACCAACTGCAGCGGCTTTGGCATACGGACTTGATCAGAAAAAAGATAAAAATATCGCGGTTTTCGATCTTGGTGGTGGAACTTTTGATATCTCTATTCTTGAGATCACTGGTGATGGTGTTTTCGAAGTTAAGGCAACTAATGGTGATACTTTCCTTGGTGGTGAAAACTTTGATGAAGAAGTTATCAACTGGATGGCCGATGAATTTAAAAAAGAAAACTCAGTGGACCTTCGAAAAGATCAAATGGCACTTCAGAGGCTAAAAGAAGCTGCAGAGAAAGCGAAGCATGAATTATCAACGGCGACTCAGTCTGAAATCAATCTTCCTTTTATTACTGCTGATCAATCAGGACCGAAACACTTAAACTTAAATTTAACACGAGCAAAGTTTGAAGAACTAATCTCTAAATATATTGATGGACTTTCGAAGCCTTGTTTAACTTGTATCGATGATTCAGGTTTAGATAAAAATGAAATTCACGAAATTATCTTAGTTGGTGGATCAACTCGTATTCCAGCAGTTCAAGCTAAGGTAAAAGAAATATTTGGTAAAGAACCTTCTAAAGGTGTTAATCCTGACGAAGTTGTTGCCGCTGGTGCAGCTATCCAGGGTGGAGTTCTTGCTGGAGATGTTAAAGATGTTCTTCTTCTTGACGTTACACCTCTTTCTCTTGGGATCGAAACTCTTGGTGGAGTTATGACTAAGATTATTGAGAAGAATACGACTATTCCGGCGAAGAAATCACAAGTGTTTTCAACGGCTCAAGATAATCAGCCAGCTGTTAGTATTCACGTGCTTCAAGGTGAAAGAGAATTTTCTAACGATAATAAAACTTTAGGACGATTTGATCTGACTGGAATTGCTCCAGCGGCTCGAGGTGTTCCTCAAGTTGAAGTTACTTTTGATATCGATGCTAACGGGATCATTAATGTATCGGCTATCGATAAAGCTACCAATAAGAAACAAGATATCGTGATCACTTCTGGTTCAGGCTTAACGGAAGAAGAAATTCAGACAATGGTAAAAGATGCTGAGGCTAATCGAGAAGCTGATGGTAAAAAACGTGAGCTAGTCGATGCTAAAAATAACTTAGACTCTTTAGTTTTTGCAACTGAAAAAGCTCTAGGGGAAGCAGGAGATAAAATTCCAGCGGATAAGAAAACTGAACTTGAAGGGGCTCTTACAGAAGCTAAGTCTAAACTTAATTCAGAAAGCCTAGATGAACTAAAAGCGGCTACAGAGAGACTACAAAATATTTCTCATTCGCTAGCTAGCCAGATGTATGGACAGCCGGGAGCTGCTCCTGGAGAAGAAGCTGGTGCCGCGGGAGCTGAAGGTGCCGGACCTGGGCCAGAGGCAAATGCAGATGCGAATAAGAAAAAAGGCGGAGATGACGATGTTGTTGATGCTGATTTTAAAGAAGTTTAATTAAAATACTTGAGGTGAGAAAGTTCTGGCTTTCTCACCTTATTTTTTGCTGCTAAGGTTATTTTAAACCAACAAAGATTAAATATATGTCAAAACGCGATTTTTACGAAATTCTAGGTGTCTCCAAAACTGCTTCTAAAGATGAAATTAAGAAAGCTTATCGAAAGTTAGCCCTTAAATATCATCCTGATAGAAACCCTGGGCCTGATGGTGAAGCGAAATTCAAAGAGGCTTCAGAAGCTGCTCAAGTTCTCTTAGATGAGAATAAAAAACAGCGTTATGATCAATTTGGTCATGCTGGAGTTGATGGACAAGCTGGAGGCGGATTTTCAGGAGACTTTGGAGATCTAGGTGACATTTTTGGTGATTTATTTGGAGATATGTTTGGCGGCGGTGGCGGTAGAGCCCGCGGTGGACGTAGTCGAGGTGGACCTCGTGCAATGGCCGGAGAAGATCTACAAGTAACAGTGGACATCACTTTTGAAGAAGCAGCTTTTGGAATTGAAAAAGAAGTTAATATTACTAAAAATATTATTAAAGAAGGAACCACTCCTACTACATGTTCAAGTTGTGGCGGGGCCGGTGAAATTCGTCGCCAGCAAGGCTTTTTTACTATTGCTCAAACTTGTCCAACCTGCCAGGGATTAGGAACGGCAGTCGAAACCGAAAGAAAAACCAGCAAACTAGAAGTTAAAATTCCTGCAGGGATCGATGATGGTCAACGATTAAAACTATCTCGAGAAGGTGGACCCGGACTAAATGGCGGACCTAGTGGTGACCTGTATGTTTTAGTGCGAGTAACAGAGCATACATTTTTTGAAAGAGAGCATTTTGATGTGATTTGTGACGTACCTATTAGCTTTTCTCAAGCTGCTTTAGGTGCCTCAGTTGAAGTACCAACACTGGCCGGAAAGGTTGAGGTTTCAGTTCCAGCGGGAACCCAATCACAAAAGAAAATGAGATTAAAAAATAAAGGTATCGCAAAGCTTGGTGGCCATGGTTTTGGCGATCAAATTATCAATATTATGGTTGAAACTCCCTCTAAATTATCTACTGAACAAAAAGAGCTTTTCGAAAAACTTTCTGAATTTGATAACCATGCTTGTCATCCGATGAGTAAGGGATTTCTGGAGAAAGTTAAAGATTTCTTCGTATAGCTTACTTTTAAACTTTTTCTTTTTATTAACTTAAATTCAATATTTCTTAACTTAATGTTAGATAAACAGGCTTCTATTAGCTTGTTACACAGTAATTTTTTCAAGAAGAGCATTACCTCTACCTCAAAATTAATGTACAGCTAAACTGTCATCGCTCCTAAGGTTTTAGTTTTTTTATTTTAATTAGAGGCATTATGTCTAAGATTTTTCTCATCATGTTATTGATTGGCCAGAACTATACTGTTGCTCAGACAAATGTCTATGATCCTTGGTGTACAGAAAACAAGGGCTATTTAACTGATTCATTAGACTTAATTTTTAATTCCGCAATTCCTGAAGAAAGAAAGAAACGTTTTTACTATAAAGATAAGAGGGTTCATAAGGGCAGTGCAGACTTCAGGGATGAGGGCGAATTCTTTCATAATTTATATAATCGATTTTTTGTATTACTTGTGAATTTCCATAAAATGGCATTGGAATCAGTGGTTGATCGACATACTTTACAGAGGTTACACCAAGATAAAGTTGAAAATTTCAGTAATGACTCTTGTTTTCAAATTTTAAATAAACATATTATTCCAAAGTTGCTCAATGCAAATCAAAAGCACTTAAATACTCTTATTGAGCTAAATAATAATACGGTAAGATTAGGTTCTAATAATGCACAATTCTATGCCCACGCTAAATTAATAAGTTTGTATTTGAATGTTAATAGTAAGAAAAGACAAGATAAGAAAAGAATTCGAAAAAATCTAACTAGTTTTCTACTAAAGTCTCAATTTGATGCAAAACTCTGGGGGAAAGGGCATGTTAGTGAGAGTTCTTTTTTACTAATCCCTAAACCAATTACTAATACGGACTTGAGTAAGCAACATAAAAATTTTCGCTGTCGAGACTATTATTCACACTGGGTTCTTGAAACAGCTCTTAGAGATTGGAGTGAGAGACCAGTAAGTGGAATATTAAACCCAAGAAAGAAGAATCAATTTATTTCAACGGAGAGTATGGATAAATCGATTGGAAATGCGTTTGATCCTATGTCTAATCGTCTTTTCTATAATGTAGATGGAAATAGAGCATTTTTAAATGCTTTAAAGCAACAAAATATTCAAACAACATTAACCTATATTTATCATAGTTACTTATTAAGTGGTGATGTTGCTGTTTCTCGAGAATACCCACTTCTTTATAATTATCGATACTATACATTTCCAGATATTAAAACTCCATATGAGAAATTTGTTGACTATAATTTAGGAAGGTTTCTTTATGATCAAGCAAATGAAAAATTAAATAAAAACACTAGATTGAGATTAACTTATTTGGCCATAGCTAGCTTGGATAATCCAAATATAAATAATAATTTTTGCCCGTCATTGGATAATGGAAATTATTATATTAATAAAGGGTTAAAGTTTTTTTACAGACCTCATTTTCCTTTATTTTATTATTTAAACTACGTCAAAAAAAATGAAATCATTATTTTTCCAAAAGAAAATCCATACAGCCTGCATGAGATCGAAGAAAAAATTAAACAAAGAGCTTTGAAGATATGGAGAAAGTATAAACTAAATATAATGGAAACAGATATTACAGAGATAGAGAATTTCTTAAAAAGTAACCTCTAGGATTAGAAATGAAAATAAATCATTTAATAATGTCATTGATCATATTCACTCAGGTAGGATTACTTTGGTCTCAAGAGAATGGAATATGTCCTTTCTCCGTTACAAAAAATATTTCGCCTGATTCGCAATTTGAAACAATTCCTTTAGATATTATTTTAGTAATTGATAATTCTAATTCAATGAAAGATGAACAAGAGAAACTTGCGTCTCAGTTTGAAGGTTTTTTAGAAAGTTTAGACTCGATCAAGACTGATTTTAATATCGCTATCATAACGAGTAGTGTTCGTCGGGATGGAACCAATGAGGAGCAGGTAATTAATAATGGCCAATTTCGAAGCAGAGGAATGCTAAATTCTAAAGCCTTTAGAGAAAATAAATCGCGCTTTAGTCGGAGAGCTTTAAATCAAATAATGGATGCGGGAGTAGATGGGTGGAATTCTGAAAAATTGTTTCAAAGTACGATACGGTTTTTAAAAGAAGATCAAAGTTTAAACAATAGAACTAGATTTCTCCGTTCAAATTCAAAACTTGTGTTGTTTTTTCTGAGCGACATCGATAGCCGGGAAGCTTCAAAGTTTGAAAATTCAACTTTTCTGAATGAATTAATAAGTTATAAATCAAAAAAAAATACGCTAATTTATGGAGCTTTGCCTAAAGAGTCTGAGTTTTTCGATGATTATGAGAATTTATTGGCAGATCCAGATATTGAAGGTGAGTTCATGAGCATACATGATGATAATTTTGGTGTTGGTTTAGAGAAAATTTCTACAAACATTAAGACGAATACTCCTGAGAAAGTTAGCTTTGACTTGATTCATGAGCAGATAAATTTAAATTCAATTAAGATTGCATATACGGTCAATAATTTTGAGAAGTTCATTATTAAAGCTGAGAATACAAAATTAGATTTTGATAATAAAAAACTAGAAGTATCTATTATGGCCAAAGAAAAAGGAGAGCTGATTCTCTCTTATGAATATTTTTGCCCAATTAGTGAATTAATTCCCGAGGAAGAAGTTGAGATTGAAGATGATTACCTGAAAATGCTTAAGGAAGAAGAAGAAAAATCCACTCAAGATAAATTGTTGAGTGATGAAATCGAGGTCTTATTAAAAAGAATTGAAAGTTATGATCATCCTCTCGTTAAAGAAAAAGATGTTTTAGAGATCCGGACTTCTAATTTGTTAAAAAAATTATTGCGGCATGAGAAAATTTTGTTCATTGTAGATACTTCGGGTAGTATGGCAGTATCAATGAATAGTAATGCTGTTGTTAGTCCTTTTAAGGTGGTTCAACAACAACTTATTAGCCTATTACATTATTTTAACCAAGTGGCAATTCAAAGTGAGTTAATCGCTCATAAATCATTTAATATCATGTCTGAGAAATACTCAATGCATTCAGAAGATGATACTAAGATAACTCGTTTTTCTGAGTTTGCCGTTGGGATTGATCAAGAGAGCATTATTCAAGCACATAATCATTTATCTAGCTTAGATATCGGTGGGTCACATTCAAAATTTAATAAAACCTTAGAGGAAAATTTTTATGAATATGATTGTGTGGTGATAATAAGTGATAGTGAGTTGATAAGTACTAGCACAACTTACCAATTGGCAAATCGGATGAAACCTCACCAGATCCCTATTTATTCCATCATTCCAAGGCATGATTTCAGGGGCAGTAATTCTAAGGGATATGTAAAGCCAGTTTTGACAAATGTTAAACTTGAATTAGTAAAGTATGAGCTAATTAAAATTATTCTAAATCAGTTTCCAAATAAATCTGAAAGAAGAAAATTGATTGAAAATGAAAAAATTAGAAGAAAGGACTTTGTTGTCGAAGAATTTAACCCTTATAGAGACGCCCTCGAACTAAGCTTAGAAATGGATCTTTTAGAAGTGAATACAAAAATAGATAAGCTTAATTCCATTCTTAATGATAGTTATGTCCCCGACCCAACAGGAGCAATACAAATTCAGTTTTCGTCTACACTTGAGGATGTTTCAATTATTACTGGAGGGGACTATGTTTATTTACCTGCAGATGATCCGAGCTTTTTTGATATTTCTAATATCGAATCTGAGCCACCTACAATAATTATTCAAGAGGGGCTAGATGAAGATATAAATAGGCTGTACCAAAAAATTAACCTGCGACTTGAGCTAGAAAAAGAGTAATCATGATTTTAAAAACATTCATTCTTTTATTAGTAAGTACTCCTGCTTTTTCTCAAATAACATTAGATAAACATGGAAAAATATCCTATGAAATTGATAATAATGGAATATCGTCAAATTCAATTTATCGTCATGAGCAAAACCAAAGGGCGAGTAAACTAACTGACTCTATTTTAAGAACAAAATTTATTTCTTTAGCCCAATCAGAGGATGTTGTTTGTGGAGCGACGGTTAATTTAAGAGGCCTTTGCTGGGTTGTCAGTACAATAGGAAGGCCGTGGGATCCACAGCTCAATTTTTCTCATAAAGCCCAGTTTAGCTTTGATTATGGAAAGGTTTATGAATTGCATTCTCATTATATGGGTAAAGTATTTTGTTCTTTAAACTATGAAGGGAATGGTAAGTGCTTGAAACTTTCAATTGATAGTGGAACTTTAAAAATTATAGAAACAGTGTCAACTCCAAAATCTGCGGGACCTGTCATACTTGTTTCTCCAGGTATTGATCAAGGTGGTAATTTATTTGGATGCTTAATAAATTTTAAGCATGAGGTAGTGTGCTTTAATCAACTCAACGATAGGATTCCGGTGCCTGAAGTTTTTAAATTGAAAAAATTTAATAATATTTTAAACGTAGATAGCCTAATGGTGGGTATTACTATCGATATGAAGTTAATCTTTTCTGAAGAATCTAAGAAGACCGAAGAGATTTCAAATTTGACTGATAACAAGAAAATTATTGATATGAAGTATTCAGGTTATCATAAAAGCCTGTGTGTTACTGATCAAAGCTTAGAAGAATTTTGTATTGAGATTTAATTATCAACTTTTTCAGATTGATTTACTTTTTTTGTGTATAGAGTAATGATTAAAGCTAGCGGTAATGTCCAATGAGGAACCCTAAAAAGAATTTGTGGGATAAAACTATGAATACCATAAAAATCGATCCATTTAGATAGATAGAGAGAATATCTTGCTAATGAAGTTATGAAACCCCAAGCAACCGCATACCACATTACAAGTACAACATATTTATTATATTTAAATTTGGTGAATATTAAATAGATTGCAGCTAGAGCGATAATTAAATCTAATGCAGCAGCATGCTTAAGAAATAGTCTTGCTTGGAATTCATTTAATATGGAGAAAGTATTTAAAGTCATATCAATGAAATGGGCAGGAACGGGATAAATGCCCCAGGCAAAAAGTCCATGACCTAAAAAAGTGGAAGCAATACATATCGATATTATACTTAAAGTGACTCTCTCTCGTTTGGAATTGAGAAGAAGTAAACATATTAGAGGAGTCATGGTTTGATTACTTAATTCTAGAAATAATCCAACTCTTTTTGCGTTATCCAGATAATGTAAAATAGAAAATAAGAGGGTGATTAAGAATGCAAAAAGGTAAATGTTTTTGTTTACTTCTTTTTGGCGTATTAAATTAAAGACAATAACTATGATAACGATTATAGATGTAGTGAAAAATAACCGATCTCCCCAGATAGCAAGATTATTTGCATAGATTGTTGAATATTCTGTCCAGGTTAGTGAGAAAGTTTTTTCTATAAATTTGTGCAATAATTTTTGGTTCCATAATATAACCCTAATTGGACTGTCGAAAAAAAAGTAGTTTATCGCACGGCCAGTAAATAAAGCGAGAATGGTTCCTGTGAAAAGATGCTTGAGCGAAATGCTCTGCAAAGAAAGTTTAAGGTTCATAAGTTATTATTTATTGGTTTAAGTTATTAAGCAAGTTGATTAAGTCTGATGTACTTAATATAAAATTAGTCAGTGCCGATAATCTTCTGAATGGCAAAACTAAATGTTCTCACCTTTTTTATTGTTTTAATTTTTTTCAGTTGTAATCAGCAACCAGGTAATGATGAATATGAAGAAAATAATGCTGGAAATATTAATCAGAACACTTCAGGTTCCAATTATAATAATTCACAATTTATTCAATTCCACACCGTCATTTCAAAAATTGAATCTAAAGATGATGATGTTGAACTTAGAGATGGAAGTGTAAAGAAATCCAGTAGTGATTTAGAAATGGTCATAGATGGAAGTGACCAACAACAAATTGGATTGAGGTTTAATAATATAAATGTACCCAGTGGGTCTAAGGTGGTTTCTGCCTCGATTCAGTTTAGCGCAGAGGAGAGTGATTCAGACCCATGTACATTAGATTTATTTGTTAGAGACATCGCTGATGCTCCTGAGTTTTTTTCCGCTAGTGAGTTTGACTCTCAAAATTGGATTGAAGCAGGTCAATGGGATGTACTCCGATGGGAAAAAGATGATCGTGTTGAGGATCAAAAAGCAAATTTTAGTCCTGATTCTCTTGAGTCAATTTTTGCGAAGTCTAGTTGGGCGTCTGGAAATTCTTTGGCTTTTAAAATTAGTTCTGCGATGTCTTGTAAGAGAGTGGCTTACTCACGTGATGGAAGTTCAACGAGAATGCCTGAATTAAGAATAGTCTATGTGAGAGATTCCGAAATCTCACCTGATTTTCCTTATGATAAATTTGCGACCAAAGTATTTAATATTGAGTCTGGTTCAGATGATTTTGAAATCAAAAATGATGATTCATACAAAGGCGGTAGTAGCGATTTAGAAATGGTAATGGACGGATCAACAGAGCAGGAAGTTGGAATTAGGTTTAGGGATATTTCTCTGGATGATGGAATTCTTTTACTTGGTGCAACCTTGCAATTTACATCAAAATACAATGATTCGGAGTACTGTCCTTTAATTGTTTCAATGGAAGATTCGTCAAATTCAGAAAAAATAAGTAATTATTCAGACTTTGATGAGCGCTCTTGGGATGAAATAGGAGAATGGGATCCTCCTGCTTGGAGAAAGGAAGAGAAGACTTATAAGCAAGCTTTTAATATTCCTGCGAGTAACCTTGAAGATATTATGGCGCAATCATCTTGGAATGAAGGAAATGCCGTTACATTTAAAATTAGTTCGGATGAGAATTGTAAACGGCGAGCATGGTCTCGCGATGGAAGTAAGAGAAAAGCTCCTGAACTTCATATTCATTATCTTGATTTGAATAGTAGTGGAAATGGAAACGGTAATGGAACTGGTAATAATTATGATAAAATATTAACAATTAAGTATTTAGGAAGTGATCCAAGTAACATTGAGGTAAATGCCTCTATTGAAAGTACTAATCTTAACAATTCAATTTTGAATTTTAGCATTAATCAAATGCATTCCTATACAATTGAGCAGGGTAGTAGCTATGAATTTGAACTACCTTCAATTCAAGATGTAACATGTACTGCTTCTGAAGATTTAGCAGGAGACTTAGATTCCAATGTGAATATTGATATTTCTTGCGAAGAAACAAATGGAAACGGAAATGGAGGTGGGTCTGGAACAAACTATGATAAAACTCTAACCATTAAATATTTAGGAAACTATCCAAATAATATTCAAGTTAATGCTTCCATTGAAAATACTTCTGTAGACGATGACATATTAAGTTTTGATGTTAATCAAGTCTATTCTTATGAAATAGAAGAGGGGAGCAGTTATGAGTTCGTCCTTCCTACAATTCAAGACGTAATATGCACTGCCACTGAGGACTTGACTGGAGACTTAAATTCCAATGTAAATATTTATATTTCTTGTCAACAAACAAACGGAAATACAGTAGTTCCTAATTTCTTATCCCCTAGGTTAAGAATTTCATTTTTAGGAGATATGTCTAGTGAGGCTTCTATCGGGTGGGATTCACAAGGGGGATCCATTCGAAAAATTCACTATGGTGTAGTTGATCACGGTATGTCTGTGAGTAGCTATCCTAATAATAAAAACTATGATGTTTCCTATGATGGCTATAAAGGAATGAATTCAACTTTCGTTCGCCTGACTGGTTTAATCGCTGGCACAAAGTACTATTTTATTATCCAAGATGGGAATTTGTATTCCAAGAGATTTTGGTTTGAAACATTACCTAATGTTAATACTGAGCGATTATCTTTCATATCTGGAGGAGACTCTCGTAGTAATTGGGACCAAAGAAAAAAAGCAAATCATATTGTTCGTAAACTATATGTTCAAGCAGTTATTTTTGGAGGAGATTTCACTTCCAGTGAAGAGTCTGATGAGTGGAAAAGCTGGTTTGATGATTGGATGCTTACTGTGCGAGATGATGGACGGGTAACTCCTATTGTTCCTACTAGGGGAAACCATGAGGACGATCCCGATGGTATAAAGAAATTATTCGATTCACCAGATGATGTTTATTATGCATCTACTGGTGGTGGAAACTTATTTAGATTATATACACTAAACTCAGAGGTCGCTAAAAGTAGCAATGGTAGCACTCAAGCTGACTGGTTTTATAATGATATTGATTCCCATGGAGAAAATTATATTTGGAGAATGGCTCAATATCATAAACCAATGCGTCCACATTGTGATTGCAAGAGTGAAGGTAATGATATGTATGAAACTTTCGCTGAAAAGTTTTATGAAGCGAAAATGAATTTAGTTTTTGAAAGTGACACCCATATGGTTAAGAATACTTTCCCCATAAGAGTACCATTAAATGGTGAGAACCATGATGAAGGTTTTGTTCGAGATGATGAGAATGGCACAGTTTATGTTGGAGAAGGCTCTTGGGCGACTACTCCTCGTTCGGCTAATGATGGAAAAAGTTGGACAAAGGGATTAGCATCTATAAATCAAATAAAGTGGTTATTTATTGATAAGGAAAAAATTGAAATTAGAACGGTTAAATACACTAATTATCAAACAATGGAATCACTAAGCGAATCCACCAAGTTTGATTTACCTTCAGGTATTGATTTATGGGAACCCGGAGGAGATAGCGTACATATTATAAATAATAATAGTGACTCAATGATTTCAATTCAAAGCCCTATTGCAAATAGCTACTTTAATTCTTTGCAAACAGTTCCAGTAAATATAAACGCAGAAGCAAATGCTGGTGTGGTTAAAGTTGAGCTGTATGTAAATAATCAGTTAATTGGTGAAGATAATACAAATCCATATTCTGTGGATTGGGAAATTGAAGCAGCTGGTGAGTACACACTTATGGCTAAATTATATAAAGGTGATAATACGACTAGAGAATCAAATCAAATATTAGTGCATGCCCTAACTCAAACAATTAATTTTTCTGTTAATAATAAGTGGGACGATATTGAGGTTAAGAATTCTTCTGTTAGTGCGGATAGCTCTGATCTTGAAATGGTAATGGATGGAAGTACTCGTCAAACAATCGGACTAAGGTTTCCAAATGTTATCATCCCTCAAGGAGTTGAAATCAATTCAGCTAAAATTCAATTCCACGCTAAAAAAGATTCGGAAGGCACTTGTAATTTAGATTTAGAACTAGAAGATTCATCAAATGCAAATATATTTAATGATATTTCGGTTCAAAGTTTCCATACTCGATTTCCTGGGACTAATAATGATCTGAAACAAGTATGGACTCCGACAACTTGGACAGAGGATGCTCGTGGCACCCAGGAGACTTTAACTTTAAATACAGAGCTTATTCAGGAAATAACATCACGCTCTCAGTGGAGTTCTGGAAATGCTATCGCTTTAAAAATTAGCTCAGACTCAGCGGATTGCACAAGGTCTGCTTACTCAAGTAAAAACGCAAATGGAATTGATATTTTTGCGCCTGAGTTAATTGTCACTTTCTCTGGAACTGGAAATAATAATGGTGGAGGCAATAATAACGGTAATGGTAATAATAATGGAAATGGTAATACCGCCAATAATGAAGAACCTTATAATGAACAATATATGATTGATCAAGGTTATACTCCTTATTTGCAAGCGAATTTTGATGATCAAACTAAAGGTGATTTCAAGTACGACAATATGTGTACTTCAGATAGTTTTCAAAATGTTTATTTTACCAGTGATAATGGACGTAACTATGTACAGATTCACATAACTGAAAATGATTGCCTAGCCTCTGGTTCCATTCGAGCTGAATTTTCTCAGTCTGAGTTGGGGCATTTGAAAATGCATGAACATTTAAATCCTCAAAGTCAAAGTGAATCGGCATTAGTTTATCATTATTTTGATATGAGAATTCCAGTTCCTTTTGTTCCAGACCCAGCAAAATTTATTGTCATGCAATGGCATGGTCGACCTGACTCAGGTGAGTCATCAAAGGGACCTCCAATTGGTTTATATGTACATGAAAATCTATTTAGGGTTTGTATTCGCTGGCATAGCTCTCTGGTAACTCCTAATGGGGACGAAGAAGAGTTTTGTGAAGATTTACCAGGTGATGTTAATCCAGGAGTTTGGGAGAATTGGTCATTAAAAATTCGATGGTCCTATGAAGATGATGGGCCAGGACTAGTCAGAATTTGGAGAGATGATGATGAAGTTTTTAATTACCAAGGTCCCGTTGGATATAATGATGAAGAGGGAATGTACCTAAAAACAGGAATCTATAATTGGGCGTGGCACTCAACGGGAGGACCATCATCAATTTTAGATTATCGATCTGTTCACTATGATAATGTTGGTGTTTATTATGTGAAACCGGATGATGGTTCAAATTAATTCAATATAGTTTAGTTTTCATATTTCATGTTCTAACATTAATTTTCTTACGCCCTCTAACATAATACCTTTTCTTTCAATCTTTTAATTTAAATATAATAAATCTTTGATTGCTGATTTATAGATCCATATGGGCGGGCAACCATGGTTATAAATTGTATTCTTTCTTGTTTATTATTGTATTCTTCAATTTTACTTTCCAATTCAGATTATAAATTTGTTCAATCCGTATTTGGAAAAATGCCTTTACTTAAAGATAAGTGCATTCAAAAAATTTGGGAACAAATCCCTCCACGTGATGTTAAGGCAGATCGAAATGTACAAAGCTTAGTTTCTCGAAGTATCGAAAAGTTTAAACATAATTATATAATCTTAGATAGTGGGCATGCTCATAGCATCGCTGCTTCAAAAATTCTTCTTAAAAATGGTTATGCTCCAAAATTTTATTTTGAAGTTCATAGAGATGATAAAACGGGTAAGAAGGATCTGGGTGTCAGTATTCAAGCTGTGGCTGCCATGAAATATTATGCTACTGAATTTTCTCATTTAAAAAAAGGAAATAAACCGGCTATTGTGCTGGATACACATAGAAGTAAAAATATAAAGTCTAAATTTTTTTTAAAAATTGATGATTTATTAAGTAAATTTGAAGGTAGAGTGACATGGGTGACAGAGGGATTTAAGTATTATAAAAATCGTTTTATAAGTTATAAAGGTAAGTCAAAGAATATCATCGATGATTATGTAAGTTACTTTGAATACGAAAGCAAATCAGTTGTTAAGCTATTCTTGAAGAACCAAAAAGTTAATTTTTCCCAATTCTTTGCTGATCCTTATATCGATCATGATGAATATATCGGTTACGAAAAATATAGTGTGGACCTGGGTTTAAGAGTTTTACCTAAAGAATGTAGAGGATGGCAGTTTTAGTTCTCTGTTTTACAATAATTAGGCTGTTGTGTATTTTGAGCTTTGTAAACTTCGCGCTTTAAGCACCAACGAGAATCGCCTCTTTGGTTCCAATTTTGGATTAGATTGGAAAATTCACTGACTCTACTTGATTGATAGCTTTCAATTTTTTCTTTTTTAAATAAACGATCCACTTCGATTGGAAGCTTAGGATATTGTTTACTTAGTGATTTATATCTAGATTTAAGTTTAGAAATTGCTTGTTTACAGTATTTATACTTTTTTGGTGAGCTATTGAGCATATATTGATCAAAGAGGCATAACCTTTGAATCAGTTTTGTTTTAGACATCTCTTTTTCTAAGGAGAGATGAACTTTCTTTAAGAGTGAGTTTTTCAACGATGAGTTATTATTATTGGTGAATATATTGTTTTGCCGACTGTATTTAGAGATGGCTTGTTTTAAATTTGTTATCCCTCTCTTGTTTGAACGTAAGAGAAATTTAAAATACTGTGGTAAAAATCGTTCATTGATTCTTCTTTTGAGCTTTTCATTGGTTTCAATAATTTTCCCCACAGATATTTCAAAGTTAGGATCTTTAATTTTTGTTCTATTTTCATTTCTTTGGTGCTCCATCCAGCGAACGCGAGCAATCGAGTTAGATGTGTACTCGCCGAGAGGATCCTTATATTTCTTAACATCCATCACATAGAGGAGTGTGTTCATATGAAAAGTAAAAACTTCATCTTTGAGGGGCAGTATTTCGTCTCTGATTAAAGAATTGAACTCCATGCTTATTTTTACCTTTTGTTTTAAAGGCAGCATTATGCACTTACTGAGCTTTGGAAATCGTTCTTGTGACTTTTGAAATTCCTTCGAAGCTAAGACAATGTCCTCAATAAGCTCTTTATTGCTGTTACTAAGAAGAGGGTTCTCATAATTTTCATAAAGAGAAATTAACTCCGCCAATGGAGATGTATCTGTGTGGATAAAGCGATGAATTTCTTTACAACGAGTATAGGTCTTAGAGTTCTGATCATCTCCGAGAGGAATCAAGTTAGCAGAAGAAATTATTTTATGTTCAATTCTTTCAATCTTTTTTCTTTGCATATGAGCTAAATAGTACGCATCACATTCGACACAGTTATCTCTCAAGTCTTTAATTTTAACATGTAGATATTTCTCTAAAAGATCGATTTCATCGAGGCGATTTGGAGTTGAAATGAAATCAGATATATCTTTTTGTATCTCAGCATAGGCGCAGTATTGGTTTAAAAAAAGTAGCTCTTGTTCATGGTCTTTAAATTTAAATCTATTTTTACTTAAGATTTTGTCAATTCCAGAAATAGCACCTGAGAGTAATGAACCACCAAGATTAACCGCAAATCCATAAGGGCCAGAGATATTACCTGCAGTAGAAGATACTTCTCTTACTACAGTAGACATATTGGCCAAAAAAGATTCCTTATTTTTTTTGGGTAAACAGCTTTCATCAGAGGCCAAAGAAGAAATTGTTTCAGAGAGAAGGCTGGATGCTTTTTCGGTTAATCCACTTAAGCTTTCGATTTGCGAACCTTCAAGGTTGGCAAGGTTATTACCTTTTAAAGAATTCTTAGCATCCTTCCAGGTTTGATTGTTTATAATATCATTTAGTGAAAGTATCTTCTCAGATAAGCTTGAGCAGTAATCGGACTCTGAGGTTTTTAATTGGCTCGCAAGCGTGTTAATTTTATTAATAATTGTTGTGGCATCTAGATTTACATTAGGGCAGGTAGCATATCGTATTGTGCTTGCCTCAGATGAAAATGCATAGTTTGAAATCAAAGCAAATAGTAAAACAAGTATATTTATCTTCATAGGATAGCCTTTTTTATCTTTTGCTATCCTACGAAGGTTGATTTCGTCTTAAAAAATATCATTTTCTGGTATATTTACACTAGGTCTATAGGGAATAAATAACAGCATGTTTCAAATATGTGATGTTGATTAACATGAATATGTTTTTCCAGTTACTTACAATGAGGTATGGATTGATTGATTGCCTTTAGCATTTTTCGATCTAAAGATGCGGCCTCAGCAAGATATGTTTTTAATTCATGATAGGTCATTTCAGAATAACTTTTGTCCATAGTCTCAGATTCACTGTCTTCATTCTCATCTAGAGTAAATAATGAAATTTGAGAAATATCTTTCATTGGAACATCATCAGTGTATTCAATTCCTTTTTGGTTAATATGGTAAAATAGCATTGCCCCTATTATACCTGGAGA
>JAOHMI010000159.1 GCA_028101965.1 Bacteriovoracaceae bacterium | reverse complement strand
TAATATTTTATTTAGTTAAAACCATAAATAATTTTTATCCTGGATGAGCGGGATTAAAAAATATATTATTTTATTGTTTCGTTAAGCTTGCGGGCATTGATATGAAGTAAACTCTGCTACAAATCCTGTTTCAGGTACTATTTTTTCGTAGTCACTGTTTCGCTCACTTCTGTCTGTTCTGTAGTCCATGTGAATATATAAGGATCCATTATTTGATTCATCTCCAAACTTCCAGTGAGAAACAGCAATAAAATGATTTCTGTAATGAAGCGCATGAATATCGAATTCATTTAAAAATTTTCCCCACAAATATTCATAATTAATTTCAGTGTGAGTCGAAATATACTTATTTACAATTTGATCAAAGAAGCTGCCATATATTAGATTGCCATGATCAAGAAGGATTCCTGGCGCAGCAACATCATCAACATGTCCTAGAGTAACTTTATTCCCATCTTGTAATAAACATCGTAAATAATATCGAATGATAGTTTTTTTAGGTTTACAAGAAAACATTCGGCATTTCTCAAATTCTGTGGATGACCAAGAGTTAGTTGTATATATTAGAAGATAAATCAAAAGTTTTGTTAAGTGCTTCATTTTTAGGTACATTCTTTTAGTTATATTATTAATTGGGTCTTAATAATTACAAATCTTAATTGAATTTAAAGTAATTACTAGAATGGTTAAATAAGGCCATAATATTTACATTTTCTATCTCGGAAATTTGTTACAATAGAGAGAGTTATTTTATTTTTTTAAACTTTAGTGATTATATTTTCTCTCGAGTGCCAGTTAGAGTTACTTTTATTTAAGTGTAATCCAATCTTAATTTCCGGAAGGAGACTTTCCGCAATCGGTAAAAACGAAGTTTCTCAAAATGATGCTTATAGGATTGTGTTTCACGATTAATTGAGAGATTGCTAAAGTAAATAGTAACTGAGCAATAAAGTTTGCGATTTGCGCTGCTTCGAGCAAATATTGATGTTGTCGCAACCTTAGTGGGCAATTTAACATTTAACATGTTGCTTGAATTTTATTAAAGTATCATATTTCCACTGTCTATTCTTGAAGATCAAAGGAAAGCCTATTATTTAGGTGAATGGTTTGCTTAAAAAGTGTTCGAAATTGTTTTTGAACAATTTGGTGACATTGAATATATTCCTAGGAATCAAAGCATCGCAAGAAGATTAGCCTGAATAGAAAAGATTCAGAATATCAGTTCGATAACCGGAGACACTGGGTCACTGTTTATTTTGATACTGAAAAGTCATATTTAACCCATATGGCTTTTATTTGTCCTTTTTTTGATAAGTACCCCTTCTAAATTTAGTGTGAGGGGCAAATTAGTGGATGAATTGTTGAATACGGGACAAAACAAAACAAAGAAGTGCATTTTTATTCTTTTCTAAATTAATATTTTTTCAGATAATTTGTGAATGAAATTTTGTCCATTATTAATTTTTTGTTTTTTGCTCAGTTTTGTTTCAGTGAGTAACCGAAATGAAAATATTTGTTCTATTAGAAAAAAATCAGAGTTATCATCAACATGTGTATGTAAAGAGAAAGCTAAAAGTGAATGGGATACAAAAAAGAGCAGCTCTATGTCTTGTTGTACTAGGAAAGTAATCATTTTAAGTGGTTTCTCATTTGATATGTTTCCCCAAGTATTTCAATTTGATAATTCTTTTTGTGTAAATAGATCAAGAAAGACAACGGATTTTAAAGAGGAAGTATTCAGACCACCGATTCTTATAATTAAATTTCACTTAGCTTAATAAAATAATATCAAGGAGAAAAATATGAATTATATAAAACTACTATTGGTTGTAGCAGCACTACTTTCTTTTACCTCTTGCTCTCACTTTTCAAAAAATTCTGCGAAATCTAAGTGTGAGCATGCGGATTGTAAGAAAAAGACATGCCACAAGAATTACTGTGAAAAAGAATGCAAAGATGGTTCTTGTAAGTCTAAAAAAGAATGCAAAGAGAAGGATTGCAAGAAAAAGTGTTGCAAATCAATGTGTAAAAAACATTCTTGCGAAAAGAAAAAAGATTGTAAGGATAAAGATTGCAAGAAAGAGTGCTGCAAATCAAAGTGCAAAAATCATTCTTGCGAAAAGCATAAAGATTGTAAGAATGACTGTGCTAATAAAGATTCTTCTGAAAATATGTGTATTGACAAAAAATCTACTTAATTTTGAAGTTGAGGGTAGGTTGATAGCTTACCCTCATTTACATTCTATTTTCTATTAAGTCTTAACTTTATTCGTTGATAATTTTAATTATGAAAGAAAGCCTTCATTAGAGTAATAAAAAGACAGATTGCATCGCATTTGAGAAATTGTATCATCAGTTTCTTTGTAAAAATTCTCTATAGTGGTTCATTGCAAGAAAACTTTGCTATAATCTTTTTGCAATAAAATTATCGTAAGTATTGGAGTGAGTATGTCACCTTTAAAAATCTATCGTTCATTTAAAAAGTACCCTATGTCCAATTTCTTATTTATGAAGGTTGTTTGTGCAAAGGCGCCCTACTTTTCATCTATTAAACCTCAGCTACTTCATTACGAAGAAGGTAAAATTGAAATAAAGCTAATTAAGAGAAAATCAGTTTTAAATCATATTGGAACAGTTCATGCAATTGCTATGTGCAACTTAGCTGAGCTTTGCGGTGGGCTTGTTGTCGATTCAACCTTACCTAAAAATTGGAGATGGATCCCCAAGGGTATGAGTGTTGAATACCTACAAAAAGCAACTTCTGATTTAATCGGTAAATGTGAGATTTCAAAAGAATCAATAAAAATTGGAGATAACGAACTCTTAGTAAATGTTTTTGATGAAAAGGGAACACAAGTTTTTAAAGCCGTAATTAATATGTACGTTAGCGAAAGAAAATTGTCGTAAAAACATTTAATTTAATAATAATAAAAATGGATTAATTTAAAAAATTATAATAATAAAAACAGATTGTGAGAAAATACTTTAAATTTTATTAGTCATTCCGATACATTCTCCTAAGTGTTCTATGATTACT
>JAOHMI010000158.1 GCA_028101965.1 Bacteriovoracaceae bacterium | reverse complement strand
CATAAAAGAATTCCACCAATGGGTCCTAATAAGGAACTGTAACCAATGAGCCAGGTAAATATATATCCACTTGGGTCAGCGATTAACTTCCATGGCATCATGAGTATTCCAATAAATGCTGTAAGTAACCCACCTTTTCTAAAATTGATTTTTTTTGGAGCTGCATTTGCAAAGTCGTTTGCCGGTCCAACCACGTTTGCTGCAATGTTTGTACTTAAAGTAGCAATGCAAATGATAAACATGGAAATGAAGAGCAAAATAGGTGAGTCAAATTTTTCGATAACTCCAACTGGGTCCCAGATAGGAGTTCCGTAAACGACAGTGGTTGCTTTTGTTACCATGACGCCAATCAGAGCGAACAAAGTCATTGTTGTAGGAAGACCAAGTGCCTGACCAATAAATTGAGCTCTTTGATCTTTAGCATATCTTGTAAAGTCGGGAATATTTAAACTCATGGTGGCCCAAAAGCCAACCATCCCTGTTAAGCCTGGAATAAAAACGGCCCAAAATTCAGAACTGGTTTTAAAAGTTGATGGTTGACTGGCAAGAACATTAAACCCTGACCAGAATCCACCAGAAGTCTCACCTGTTTTTGAGATTGCCCAAATCAAAAGAGCAACTCCGCTTATTAAAAGAATCGGAGCTGATGCGGTCTCTAGCCATTTTATATACTGAACACCCTTTAAAATAATAAAAACATTGATACTCCAAAAAATTAAGAAAGATAGAAATGGTGCAGTCTCTACACCCATAAAAGCTGGGAAGATTGCTGGTAGTGTAGCAAAGCCTGGCCAAATTATTTTGATGACGGCCATGACCGCTGTTCCACCAATCCAAGATTGAATACCAAACCATCCGCAAGCCACAATTGCTCTCAGCAGTGCGGGAATATTTGAACCGTATATACCAAATGACGATCTGGCATAAACAGGATAAGGGATGCCGTATTTCGCTCCAACTTTTCCATTGAGCAACATAGGAATTAAAACAATCATATTGCCTAAAAAGACACAGGCCATTGCTTGGTACAGACTCATTCCCGCGGTTATTAAACTTGCGGCAATCATATAAGAGGGAATACAGACTGCCATTCCAACCCATAATGAAAAATAATTAAGTGTCGTCCAGTTTCTTTTGTCTTTTGGAACTGGTGCCAAGTCTTCGTTGATTAATGATTTGTCACTCATATTAGCACCTTATTTGGTTAATTTAGTAAAAGCTTTTCTTAATCCAGTTAATAACTCATCACATTCTGTTTGTGTGATGGCCAGAGAGGGAGCTAGTCGAATGACATTTCCTAATAAGGATCCTTTACCAATTAGAATACCTTCCTCTTTAGCATATTCCATTAGGTCAGCTGTTTCTTTAATCGCAGGATCTTTCGTTTTTGGATTTGTGACAAGTTCAAGTCCAATTAAGAGACCTCGACCTCTGATATCTCCAATAAGTGGGAAGTCTCGTTGCATTTCCTTAAAGCCTGCAATTAGATATTCACCCATCCGATCCGCGTTTCCGATTAAATTTTCGTCTTGAATAATTGATATGGTTTCACTCGCTTGCATCGCTTGATAGGGGTCGCCACCAAAAGTATTAAAGTGAGCTTTTCCCTTTAAACTTTCTGCAAACTCCGGTTTTGCAACCACTGCTCCGAGGGGAGCGCCATTACCAATACCTTTTGCCATGGTAATAATATCTGGTTCAATCCCAATGGTGGAAGACATGAAAAAATCTTTTCCAGTACGACCTGCTCCTGTTTGAACTTCGTCAGAAATGTATAATCCTCCATGCTCTTTAACAATGTCATAAACTTTTTTATGGTACTCATCGCTGGCATCGATAAATCCACCAACTCCTAAAATAGGTTCTTTGATGAAAGCTGCAATCTTTCCGGAAGTTGCTGTTTGAATAACTTCTCTAACATCATCAGCGCATTCTAAATTACACTTGCCCTCTGTTGCTCCATAAGGACAACGGTAGCAATAAGGAGCTTTAGCATGAGCGATAGAAGCCTGCGGTTGATGAGGAAACTTCCAAGTTGAATGACCACATAAACCAAGAGGAACATTTGTCCCCCCGTGATAGCCATGTCTCAATGAAATGACCATTTGATTTCCTGTGGCAACCCTTGCTGTCATCACGGCCATCTCATTCGCTTCTGATCCCGAGTTCGTAAAATAACATTTAGTTAAAGTGCCGGGGGCAAGCTTTGCAATTTTCTCTGCTAGATCTGCCATATATTCAGAAAGATAAAGATAAGTTGTATGTTGAATAGAATCGTTATTAATCATATCCAACATTTTTGCTTTTATCCGAGGGTGATTGTGTCCCGCGGAAATAGAAACGATTCCGCCGATAACATCTAAATATTTTTTTCCATCTGAGTCCCATACATAGGATCCACTAGAACGAGTCAGGTGAATCGGATCCTTGTAATAAGGAACTTTCGTTGGATAAACATATTTTTCACGCTGGTGAATAATTTTTTCTTTCATGAATACCTTGCTTATTTTTAACGGTGAGATAAATCTGTTAATTGACCATAGGAATCTGGTCTTCTATCTCGATAAAATTGCCACGTGTCTCTGACTTCTTTAATTAAATCTAAATCTATATCGGCCGTCACTAATTCATCTTGGTCTCGAGATCCTTCAGAAATAATTTCACCTCTTGGATTACAGAAATAGGATGTTCCGTAGAATTCACCAATATTCCAAGGAGCTTCAGTACCAACTCTATTAATGGCCGCAATAAAATAACCATTGGCCACAGCGTGCGCTGGTTGCTCAATTTTCCATAAATGTTCTGATAGTCCCGCAACAGTTGCTGATGGATTAAAAACAATTTCAGCACCACTTAAACCTAAACAGCGAGCTCCATCTGGGAAGTGTCTGTCATAACAAATATACACTCCAACGGTAGCATACTTAGTTTTAAAAACGGGATAATCAGAATTGCCTGGTTTGAAAAAGAATTTTTCCCAAAAGCCGGCAACCTGAGGAATATGATTTTTTCTATATTTACCTAGGTATGATCCATCAGCATCGATAACAGCAGCGGTATTAT
>JAOHMI010000157.1 GCA_028101965.1 Bacteriovoracaceae bacterium | reverse complement strand
TCACCTGCAGCTAAATTTGCAAATGTCCAATTACCATTTGAGAAGTCACCCATATTAAGAGAGCTGACAGTAGCATCTACTTCTGTGGGAATATCAATTTCAACTTTTAGATCTGAAAAATTCACTAAAGTTGTATTTGGAACAGTAAATTTGACTTGAACCTTTCTAAGAGCATTATTATAGCTAACAATTTCATAATGAGGAGATATCTCTACTTGACCTGTTACAATAACACTTTCTTGATCCATATTATTAGATGAATCAATATCGATCTGATCTAGATTAATAATTTGAGCTATATTAATAACAGAATCATGGCATGAGTTTTCAATTGTTGTACTTGTGACTTCAATAGTGGCGAATGAATTTCCAGGGAGAACTAAAATTTTCCACAACCCATTTTCCACAATACCTAAACTTGGAGTTCCAAAACTCCAAGTGGCCACTAAATCTGGATCAATCAAATCTTCAATATGCACATTTGTTGCAGCTGTCCCACTTAAGTTGGTTACTTTAATTAGATACTTTATTTGTTCACCCAAACTTGTACTTTCGTAACCTGAGATAACTGTCTTTTCTATGGATAAGTCTACTTCTTGAGTCCCAAAAGGAATCAAGACATCACCTTGCCCATAAATTGGGTTACATAAAGTACTCGGCTCATTTATTTGGAAACTATGCTTAATCTCTTGATAAGAATTTAAAGCTTCTAAGTCAACTCTAATAGTTAATTCGGCCATCTCTTGAAAACCAAGATTATTAACAGTCCATTCAATTTCATTATTAATTATTGAGAAATTGCTACCAGAAGTTAAGACTTCAATTAACTCAATTGTAGAACTAGTATCAGCTTCAATTAAATCAGTCACAACGATTTGAGCTTGATCTGAGCCTAAATTAGTTAACTTTAATTTTAGGACCGCACTTTTTTCAGATTGATCAACTGAAATTCCTGTGAGACTAAGATGGTCAATACCTTGTAATGGAGTCACCACTTGTGATGTATTATTAGTTAAATTTGTCTCAAGATTAAATAAAGAATGATCAATAATATCAACTTGATTAATAATTGCCTCACAGCTGTTTTGATCGTGCTTAACCGTCACCTTAAATTTGCGCTCACCAAAGGGATAGATAAAGGGAATACTCACATAATTTACAATTGCACCATTTGAATTTGTTTCCGGCTCCCATGTTAATGGATAGGTCCCGATAGGCTCTACGGATATAATTTCAAAATTATTAGAAATTTCAGACTCTAGAATCTTTATGTTGGTTAAAGATAAGTAAGTATTATTTTTTACTGTTATTTTATATGACCACTCTCCGCCTTGATGTAACTCATCTTGCCCACTGTAGCTTTCTTTTACGATTGAAAGATCCGGTTGAATGTTGCAAGTATTTTCTGGATTTCCTGAAGTATAAACAACACCCGAATTTGAGCTTATATCCAATAAAGATTCGATAGGCATATTTCCTGGATTAGGAGTATGGTAAAGATAGTCTTGATAATGAATGAGAGATTCAAAGCTTAATTCATCCAAAACAGTTTGAGGAGTAAGTGTATTGCTGAATAAATAAGAATAAGTCTCCGGAGTGCCATCAATTGAATTTTGCCCTAAAAACACTCTTGTACCAAAAGATTGATGATCAATACGTCCTAGGCAGTCGATAAAAATATCATCTCCGACTAAGAAGTCTCCACAGTTGATTTGAAATACCGTTAAACGCGACCAATCACCAATCATGTTCAAGTCATCCCCAATATTAACTTTACCACCATGATAAACATTGGCACGGCCAAAAATATTAAGGTCCCCGGTCGTTTCTAAAGCGCCACCAGGTTTAATATTTAAATGCCCACGTTGATGATAACCGACACCACCAACTTTTAACTTAACAATTACAGAGCTGCTGGCCAGAAAGTTAGCTTGGTAGGCGATTGGAATTGATTCGAGTAAATCTCCTGTATTGTAACCAATAAGACTATGATCAACATGAGGAGTATCATTATTTGCTGAGTACATTAAATAAGAGTCTTGATTGGGAATCCCAGAAGTGACTTTTAAGGTCGCTCCAGTATGTATGGTTAATTGACCATCCTCATTACCAAAACCATTATTAGCCGGAGTGGTATAATAGCTAATGGTGACCAATCCATTATGAGTTAAAACTCCATTGTTTGAATTGGCATTCGTTTCATACAGCTCTATTCGATGCCGAATTTCCACTGCATCATTAATACTAGGAACTAAGTTATTTTCCCACACTAATGGATCATCCCATGACCCATGTTCAATTGTTTTGATTGGATTCCCAAATAGACAACACGATGCTAGCATTGCTAACAGCAATATATAATACTTCATCTCCCTAAACCTCTCGAAAAATATTCTCTGTAAAAAAAGAAAAAAAGCTATCATGAAAAATTATTTGTCGAGGGACAAAAGGTTGAGTGAGTAAAATTGATATAGGCTAATTAATTTTGAGCACAACCATTAAGAAAATTAGTTAATAGTGAGGGAATTATCATTTGCCCAATGAGCTTAAGTTAACTTTTAAAATTTCTTTTTTAGTATGCTGATAATACATTGAAATTCGATAGCTAGAATAGGCGGCCATGGGAACCACTTTTCCCACAAATTTTGGTTTCGTTTCACCGGTTAAAGCGTCCACCATATCTTTTGGGTGCTTGATCTTTTTAAACTCTGGAGGATTGGTGCGAATCACTAAATCAAGTTTAAATAAATCTTCAGCACTCATGGGTTCGTGATTTTTCTTGGTCAAACCAGTTTCAGACTTCAATCGTAAATACTCTCCAGAGGGGTCACAGAACAATGTCAGAATAATTGGGTAACAACCATCATTGCAGCCAGTAGATGTGGTGATTTCTCGAACAAATCCTAAAGTTTTATTCTGACTGTCCTGAATTCTTAACAGTTTAGTATTCACAGGGCCATCTGGATTTACCGGATCAGAGATCTCAATAACATGTACAGTACTTAAACCCGGATACTCCATTTTATACCAAGAGGTTAATTTATCAGTTAATTGGATTACATTATATGCTTCTTTTAACTTTTCTTCTTTA
>JAOHMI010000156.1 GCA_028101965.1 Bacteriovoracaceae bacterium | reverse complement strand
TTTCCAAAGAAACATGAATTTAGAATGACCATAAAAAATAAATTTGGTAAGGGAAACCACTTTCAGGGGGCAACGATTATACCAAATACTAATTCAAAGTATTTTGTAATTAGTGGAGCAGATAAAAAGGTGAAGAAGAGTTGGCTATATATTGGTAAGTTTGAAACTTTGAAAAAAAAATCTAAAACTGAAGCAAAACTTTTAAATCGAATTGAATTAGGATTTGAAAATAATGAATGGCATGTTGGTGGACTGGGGATCTATGGAGATGTTCTAGCCATTCCAATGGAATCCCTAGGGCAAGAAAAGAATTCTTCAACTATTTCATTTTATCAAATTAGGGTTGATTCTAAGCTTGATGCTATAAGCCTAGTAAAACTAAAAAGAGAAATATCTTTGAACGGATTTGGAGCAGGAGCCGTCGATATAATTTCAAATGAATCATCTAAAGATTCAATATTAAAAATGGATGTTGCAATTTTTACTGGTGGGAAGTTTAAATTTTTCGAAAAGATTAATTTAATGGTGAATGACAAAATAGTAAGTACAACCAAAATATTTGCCACCGATGCTTTTAGGGGATCAAATGTTGATTTGGTTAAAAATTGTAAAGGACAATATTATTTACTTTCATTGCATAATGATAGCTTTTTAGAGGTTTTTAATACTAGAAAAAATTCAATCAGCCTTTATCGGTTCGATCACAAAACCATAAAGGAAAAGACTGCGGTAGAAAAAATAAAAACCAAGCGAATTCGATGTAGGACAAATTGTAATTTTCGAGCCGCAGCTGGAGTTATTTTAGATGAGAACAAACTTAAGTTATTTTCTGTAAAGTTTTACCGGTCTCGTTGGAAGCAAATGATTAAGGGGCGATTCTTTACAGATTAAAATTACAAACTTTTTAAGGCATGTTTTTATACCCTGCCTTATACGTGGTTCAAATAAGATTACGATATGTATTTTGAATAGGTTCCATTGACCCTTGGAGTTCATTTTTCTATCACTATACTGAGTGAAAAAAAAAGAGAGGGATCATGAAAATAATAATCTTAATTTTTATTTCAATATTTTCTCAAGCATATTCAGAAAGCCAAAAGTCGTATTCTGAATCAGTGATTTTGAGTCAATTAAAAATCTCTAATCAAATGATTTCAGAATTGGATGAAGTAGAGCTATCTTCAATCACGAAAAAACTATTAGATATTAAGAAAATGGATGAAGTAGCTAGAAATCATTTAGAAGTTGAAGAGTCTAAAAAAGTAAAAAAAGATGTTAGGCGAGCGGTAAAGGCTTATGTTCGTTATAAAAAAGAAAATAGAAAAGCAGTAAGAAGGTTTAAGCGAGAAGCTAGAAAATTGAGGCGTAAAGGTGAATTAACTGAATTGGATATAGAGGACTTTAAGGCAAAATTAAGCCGTAATAAATTAAAATTGGGTATGCACTTAATTTGCGCTCCCAGGACATTTATTGAGGGGATGTATCTTTTAATTGGAGGAGGTCCAATTCATTGTACTGATAAAATTGGAATTGATAATCCACCAATGAACTATAAAGGGAGTTCTTTTATATTAGGAGTTGGTTTGGGAGTATTTGCACATGTGCAGCACTTTATGTGTATGTTAGACACGACAAAAGTCGGAAAATACTCGGTAAATATCGGTTTAATGGCGAAACTAAACGTTGGATTAGGTGTAGATGCAAGCATAATGATTGGAATGAATGGGGTTTGTGTTAGTGCAGGTGTCGGCCTTGGAGCGGGGGCTCTTGTTGGTCTTGGTGGGATTGCCATTAAAAAAATTGAAGAATAATAATTTTTATCTAATTAATGAATATATGCCAAAATATCTTTTTATGATTCTAGTTTCTTTTTTGATCCTTAATTATAGTATTTGTAGGTTAAGCTTAGCTCTTTTTCATATTTGAAGATTTTATAATTACAAACTTATTCAAATCCACCAAAATAAGATCTAATATATCTTTAAACTAAGTCTATTTCTTAAAAGGAAAGGATATCAACTGGAGTAAATTATGAAGTATATTTATTTACTATTTTTGTCATTATTATGGATTAGTTGCTCAAGTGTTAAAAGATTTCCCATGAAGTCATCGTTTCCTATATCTTCAGGTGTTTCTATTGGCGGAAATACTGAAATACTTTATTTAAGTGGAGCTATTCCAAAAGTATTTGATGAATCTGCACAAAAAAACTCATCAAAATATTGGGGGACATTCACAGATCAAACTCGATCGACTTTTGAAAAAATTAAAGAGAGCTTGGAGGAGAAAGGATATTCGCTTGATAACATTGTGAAGATGTATGTTTATATTGTGCCAAATGATCAAAATAAAATACCCTTTAAAAAATTTATGTCAGTGTATAAGGAGTACTTCTCAGAGCCTAAATTTTATCCAGCAAGAACTGTTGTGGGAACTCCGGCCTTAGCACTCGATAATTTGTTAATTGAAATACAGGTCATTGCTGCGAAATAAATTTATTATTGTGTGACTTCTTACCTATGATTTGAGCCATTGTATGAAAATTATTCGATTATTTTTTCTATTTCCATAAAGAAGTTAGAGAAGCAATTTCTATAAATGCATGGTATGAAGCAATCATTATATAAAATTGCCGGCCATGTTCAAAGCCAAAGTACATTGAAAAAAGAACAAATATAATACTAAGTAAAGTGAAGAAATAAAATTCTTTTTTTCCAACTTTTTTTTGAATATCGTCATAAGTTTTTCTAATTGTTACAGGCACTTTAGGTTGGTTTTGAAATCCTGGTATTCCAATTAACCAAATAAAATAATGAATTGATTGAGTAAGCAAGAAAACCAGAAAGAGATTACTTTTATATGAGAATTGAGCAGATCCAAATAATTCATTTACTACATTGAGATTAAGAAAATCGATGGGGGAAAATAAGGAAAGGCATCCAGCCAAGCAAATGAGGAATGAATTAGTAACAACTTGGGATTCTGCGGGGTTATTTGCACTTTTTTTCCAAAAGATAAATGCGATAAAGTTATGTAGAATTAATATAATAAAACTGAAGGTTAAGCTATATTTAACCATGAATAGAGATAATACAGGAATGT
>JAOHMI010000155.1 GCA_028101965.1 Bacteriovoracaceae bacterium | reverse complement strand
TTGAATTCCTTGATATAACTTTTTAACTTTAGATTCATTTTCCAAATTAATACTTAAGCAATCATAATCGAAAAGCGTATCAAATGGTCTTTTTTGTAAAACCACGACATATTTTTTGAGCAAGATATCTAGTTTTTCGTTAATGGTTAATTCATCAACTTCTTCATCCATTGGTAAATCATTAACTCGGCAAGTGGACTTTAGTTCTCCCCGTCTTTTCTTTAATTCTTCAATTCGTTTTTGCTCTGCTTTTCTATTTTTGAATGCTGATGTTTCTAATTTCTCAGGCGCTCTTTGTTTCATACAGGATGAAACACTGACTAAAACTCCTAAAAGACCCGTTAACAGTATATACTGACTAATTCTCTCTCTCATATGAACCCCTAGATGCTATCTACTGATTCTATCAAGTACAATCAATAATGCATTAGTTTTATTGCTCATATTGATAAAAAGTTTTTTAGTCAAACTTAAAATTGACCTAAAAGGCTATAGGAAATTTTTACCGCCCCGATGAATGTCCTGTAGCAATCATTTGTTACACTTTTTCAAAATTTATAATTTCCTAGCACGGCCGCTTAGAAAACAATCAAACATTCACGGAGGTAAAGATGACTAAAAGAGGGTAATCTATGGGTTTTAGAATTAACACTAACGTGTCTTCTCTACAGGCAAGAAAGGCTCTGCGGGCCACATCCGAAGATCAGAGAAACGTTTATGCTCAACTAGCAACTGGATCACGAATAAACAAATCATCCGATGATGCAGCGGGTCTAGCGATTAGTGAAAAACTACGAGCTACCATCAAGTCACAACAACAAGCCGAAAGAAATACAAATGACGGAATCTCCATGATTCAAGTGGCGGAAGGCGCCATGAATGAAGTTTCCAACACCCTGATTCGCTTACGTGAATTGGCCATCCAAGCTTCCTCGGATACTATTGGTCTCACAGAGAGAAACTATACCAACTTAGAATATCAACAATTAAAGAATGAAATTCAAAGAATATCTGAGGTAACTGAGTTTAATGGAACTAAGTTATTAGACGGAAATGGTGAAGTTTTAGATTTTCAAATTGGGACTAAGAATGATGATTTTCAAGATCGAATTCAATATGATGTGGGAATGATCTCTACTGGTCTCGAAGCTTTGGGGATAGAAGATCAAGCTATAACAGGAAAGGAAAATGCCCAAAATAGCTTAATGGGATTAGATACGGCAATTCAAAACCTATCTGGTCAAAGAGCGGAGCTTGGTGCCCTTCAAAACAGGCTCATTACCACATCAGCTAATTTACAAACGAATATACAAAATTTCTCTGAAGCGAATTCGCGGATTAGAGATGTGGACTATGCGGAAGCAACCGCTCAGTCTGCGAGAAATAATATAATACAAAGTGCAGGAACTTCGGTTTTAGCTCAAGCCAATGTGGCTGGGCAGGCTTCGTTGAAGCTTATGTAAAACCCATACACCCAAAATATATTGCGCTCTTTTTCCCAGGAAGAGCGCAATTTTTAAACACTTGTTTTGGGATGAATTTGGTTCTGGATCAGCCGACTTGGGAATTAATATGTCGGCTAAAACTGTCCACGGCAGTCTGATAAAATTGACTGCCCAAGAGCACTTTGCCTGGGGACATTAAATAGGTAACTATTGGGTATAATTATCTTTATGACCCAATTATACCTAAAAGAAATTTCTTCTGGAGAAGAACTTGAACTCTTTAATGAAGAAGAAACAATCATTGGGCGCACGCAAGGGGACCACACATTTCCCTCGGATAAAAAACTTAGCCGCCAGCATTTAAAAATAACTATTAAAGATGAAACACCCTCACTAATCGATCTAGGTTCAACCAATGGTGTTCTTTTAAATGGTAAACTCCTCAATAAGAACCAAGCCTACGAAATTAAAATAAAAGATATAATTACTTTTGGCTCAATGGAGTTTGTCCTCGAAAAAGTAGATGAGAAAACTCTTAAGGAAAAAACCCGCTTAGATATAACCGCTTCCCCTCCTCCCACAGAAGCACTAGAGCTTCCAGGCCAAAATTATTACTATTTTAAAAATAATCCTGACTCTAGTTTAGTCATGTTTTTTGTTCTTTGGTTTATGATTAATTTAGGAGTGGTTATTGGATTGCAAATAGCAGGTGTCGGTCAAACTATTTCAAACCAATCAGTAAACTTCACATCAATTGTCATGCTATTTATGTTTATTCTTAAATTTATTCAGAATTCAAGCTTCCACAATACTCCCCTAATCTCAAATTTAAAAATTTCTTTTCTCATTGGAAATACTATTGCATTTATATTAATAAACATTGCTCTTATCTTGGCAAAAGCTTTTATCGTATCTCTGTTTATAACTGAGACTACCCCTCCAGAGGATCTACAACATTTAAATATTATTGTCTGGCTGCTTTCGATTGCGGTTTTTGTCCTTCTATCTTGGTTCATTTTTATGCTAGATATTGGACTTTTTCGTTATTTTCTTTTAACTCTTGATCATCCCAATTTTAAAGTGACCATGAATGCCAAGCATAGAGACCACCAATC
The DNA here is from genome assembly GCA_028101965.1 of Bacteriovoracaceae bacterium. Lineage (GTDB taxonomy): Bacteria > Bdellovibrionota > Bacteriovoracia > Bacteriovoracales > Bacteriovoracaceae > JAOHMI01. The sequence continues at coordinate 555 of JAOHMI010000155.1, read as the reverse complement.
AGCTTTAAAACCTGAGTTTTATAAAATGATCCTCACTCTTGGATACAATGCTCCTCGATTTTTTTATTTCTATGATCAATATATGTTAAAGTCTTTTAAGGTGAATGGAATGAATCTATTTACTAAAAATAATATAAAAAATTATAAAAAAACAATTGGACCAATTGTTACAAAATTTATAATCTTGCTGCTGGCTTTTGCCTCGCTCATTTTCATTCAAGAAATCCTCTTTGCTCTCTTGCTCTTACCGGTTTTTCTTTATTTCCTCTATACTTGGTCCTATCAAATTATCACCTTTAGATTACAGAAAATTAAAGCGCAAAATATAACCATTGATTTTAAATTGGATCAAAAATCCTATCGAAAAATATTCTCCTTTCTGGTGATTGGCATGATTGCTTCTCTCGGTTCATGGGGTGTTTTTGGCTTGAATGTTTTACTCTTCTATCTCCTCTTAAATAGCATCAAAGTTTCAACTGATTATGATTTATCCAAAGATTATTTTGAAGATGAAGAAGAAGCTAAAGAAACAATTCAAGATCCTTACAAAACATC
>JAOHMI010000154.1 GCA_028101965.1 Bacteriovoracaceae bacterium | reverse complement strand
ACATGATGTTTTGAATTTGAAATCCAAATTTATTGGAAAAAATGGATCGATTCAAGAGGTTATGAAGTCCCTAAAAGATCTCAAGAATGAAGATAAAAAGGTAATTGGCCCAAAAGCAAATGAAGTTAAATTGGAGATTGAAGCTGCTGTATCATTAAAAATCAGTGAGCTCGAAATTGAAAAAGTAAATCAAAAGTTATCTGAATCAAAAATTGATATAACCGCCAGAAAATCTCTTTTCAATAATGGTCTTACACAAGCAGGAGTTCACCCAGTAACCAGCATTCAACGAGAAATTGAAGACATTTTCCTATCGATGGGATTTGAGATCTTAGATGGCCCTCATATTGAGGATGATTTTCATAATTTTACAGCATTAAATATACCAGAGACTCATCCCGCAAGAGATATGCAAGATACTTTTTGGTTTCAAGATAAAAAACATCTTTTACGAACTCATACCTCTACAATACAGGTTAGGGGAATGCAATCGAGGAAGCCTCCATTCAAATTTATTGGTCCTGGAAAGGTTTTCCGATGTGAGAGGACTGATGCTACCCATGAAATGTGCTTTCATCAGCTTGAAGGTATGATGGTAGGAAAAAATATTACTGTAGGAAATTTAATTTATTTTATGAAGACCCTTTTAAGGGAGATTTTTAAAAAAGATATGGAAGTTAGATTACGTCCTGGTTTTTTTCCATTTGTCGAACCTGGTTTTGAATTAGATATTCGTTGGAAAAAACCTGATGTTAGTAAAGGTGAGTCTCCTCATAGTGGTTGGCTAGAGCTTTTACCATGTGGAATGGTTCATCCAAACGTACTCAAAGCAGGTGGGATCGACCCCGATGAATATAACGGTTTTGCCTTTGGTCTTGGTCTTGATCGGTTAGTATTAGTTCGTTATGGAATTGAAGATATTCGTCATCTTCATTCTGGCGATCTAAGGTTTAATAAACAATTTGCTCAATTTTAATTTAATTCTTTAGGAACATAAATATGAAAATTTCATTTAATTGGTTGAAAGACTTCACAGATTTACCCGAATTACCAGCTGATGACATCGCTAATCGCTTTACAATGGCTTGCGCTGAGGTTGAGGACATAATAACTGTTGGTGATGAACTTAAGAAAGTTGTTATTGCTCAAATTACTGCAATAAAACCTCATCCTGATGCTAATAAGCTTAATCTTGTCACTTTTATTTATAATGAAAAAAAGGATACCAAAGAGGTTGTCTGTGGAGCACCAAATGTAAAAGTAGGCTTAAAAGTTCCTTTTGCTCCTATTGGAACGACTCTACCAAATGGTTTGACATTAGAGCCAAGGAAAATTCGAGGTATTTTGAGTGATGGAATGCTCTGCTCTGAAGTTGAGTTAGGTTTAGGTTTTGGAAAAGCTGGTCTCTTAGAGCTTCCAGAAGAGGCACCAATCGGAAAGTCATTACAAGAATATTATGATATTTCTTCAGATGTCGTTCTTGAAATTGATAATAAAAGTCTCACTCATCGGCCTGATCTCTGGGGCCACTATGGAATCGCTCGTGAATTTGCCGCAATTTTTGATAATTCTCTAAAAAATCCCTTCGACCAAAATTGGATATCAAGTCTCGAAAAGAAATTTGGTGAATCTTCTGCAAGTCCAATTAAAATAAAAGTTGATAAAGACAGCGCAGGTTTAGCATATTTTGGATTAAGTATTGATAAAGTAAAAATAGGACCTACTCCATCATGGATGAAAAATCGGCTTGAAGCCGTCGGTCTTAGGTCAATAAACAATATCGTAGATATCTCAAACTACGTCATGTTAGAACTTGGGGTCCCATTACATATTTTTGATCGAGAAAAAATAATGGGAAGTACTATTTCTATTGAGCAGGTTAAGGATAAAACAACTTTTACAACTTTAGATGAGCAAAAAAGAGAACTGATACCTGGTGATACTATAATATGTGATGAAAAAGAGCCGCTTGTTTTGGCAGGGATTATGGGAGGATTAAATTCCTCTGTCTCTGAATCCACCACAAAAATTTTTATTGAAGTTGCTAATTGGAAAGCTCATGAGATCAGACTGACCAGTACTCGTCTTGGCTTGAGAACGGATAGTTCTTCTCGATATGAAAAGTCTCTTGATTCGACACTTTGTTACAGGACCCTATTAAGGACCGCTAGTTATATTCTTGATCTTTGTTCAGAAGCAGTCGTCATCGGTTCGGTGGAATATGATGGAGTTGACCTTAGCTTAATAAAAGATAAAGAAATGCAGGTTGATTATAACTTTATTAGAGAAACACTTGGAAAAGATGTGGATGATAAAAAGATATCATCTATATTAGCTTCTCTGGATATAAAAGTTTGCCCTTTAAAAGAGAGTGTTTTTAATTTGATCATTCCTACGTATCGAGTAACTAAAGACATTGAATATCCTCAAGATATTGTAGAGGAGATAGGAAGAGTAATCGGTTATGATAATATAGTTGATACACCTCCTATGGCAGCAGTTCATCCTTCACGATTGTCACAACCATTAAAGACGAGAAGAATGATTCAAGACTTCCTTACACAACATGCTCAGTGTTTAGAGGTCTTCACTTATCCATTAGTTGGAGAAGAATTGCTAAAAAATATTAATTGGACAGAATTAAATAAAGACTTAGTTTTAGTTAATGCCTTATCTCAAACTGCAGACCGAATGAGACCTACATTAATTGGTTCCGCAATAGAGGTCGCCAGTTTAAATACAAAAAATTTCTCTTCTTTTAAGTTCTTTGAACATGGGCGAGTGTATAAAACAAAGAGTGGAAAAGACTTTAATCGAGAGGTAAATCAAGTTTTAATTGGATACTACCAAAGTAATAATACCCCTTTTATAGAATTAAATAATACTGTTGAGGATCTTTGTGGCAACCTTGGTTTACCCTTCAGTTTAGAAGAAAAAAATGAAAAATTTCCCAGTGAAATTGTGGATTATAAATGGGATGGCCTTCATCCATTTGAGTTTATGAATATAAAAATCATGGGTAAGAATAAAGGTTCCATCTTTTCTCTTCATCCATTACTTCTGAAAAAATTTAAAATTAAAGGACATCTATCTCTTGCAATTATTGAGTTAGAAGG
>JAOHMI010000153.1 GCA_028101965.1 Bacteriovoracaceae bacterium | reverse complement strand
CTGATTAGAGAAATTTTAGTTGAAGAACTTGAATATCTTGGGTTTGAAGTCATAGAAGCCGGATCAGGCAATGAAGCGATTGAGCTAGTTCAGAAAAATTCATTCGATTTGGTTGTAACAGATTATCATATGGAGAATGGAAGTGGCCTTGATCTAGTCGAAAGCCTTAATGGCCAATCTTTAGAAACTAAGCCACCTATATTGTTGATATCAGGTTTTATTGATATTTCAGAAGAAACACTTCGAGAAAAAGGTGTGGGTTATTTCATGAAAAAACCCTTTGAAATCGACGATTTTAGCCAAGAAGTTAAAGGTATTCTTAAGGCTGCCTAAACAGTCGTCCATCCTATAAAAATTGTCCAATTCCAGCACATTGCCTAGATTTTACCGCGGGTTTAAAAAAATCTTGCAAAAAATACAAAACATAGGTAAATAACCATAATTGTTTTCATTTTCTGCTTAAAATAAGTTGTCAAGAGATATGAATTTAAGCATACTGTGAATTTTATTAATGAATGACTAACGATATAAATTGCAACCAATTTTGGTCTTAAAATAGCTTAAGGAGAATTATAATGGCTAAGGAAAAATTCGACCGTAGTAAACCCCACGTAAACATCGGTACTATCGGACACGTTGATCATGGGAAAACAACTTTAACTGCTGCTATCACAATGACTTTGACAGAAAAGTTTGGCGGAGAATCTAAAGACTACGCCGAAATTGATTCTGCTCCTGAAGAAAAAGCTCGTGGTATTACAATTAATACAGCACACGTTGAGTATCAAACTGATGTTCGTCACTATGCTCACGTTGATTGTCCAGGTCACGCTGACTATGTAAAAAACATGATTACTGGTGCAGCACAAATGGACGGAGCAATTTTAGTTTGTTCTGCTGCTGATGGACCAATGCCCCAAACAAGAGAGCATATTCTTCTTGCTCGTCAGGTTGGTGTTCCTGCAATCGTTGTTTTCTTAAACAAGGTTGATCAAGTTGATGATGAAGAACTTTTAGAACTAGTTGAAATGGAAGTTAGAGAACTTCTTTCCTCATATGATTTCCCAGGAGATGATATTCCTATCGTTGCTGGATCTGCACTTGCTGCTGTTGAAAACAGAGACGCGAATATCGGTCGTGATAAAGTTTTAGAATTAATGGCGAAAGTTGATGAATATATTCCTACTCCAGAAAGAGACATTGATAAAAGTTTCTTAATGCCAGTTGAAGATGTTTTCTCGATCTCAGGTCGTGGAACTGTTGTTACCGGTAGAGTTGAGAGAGGGATTGTTAAGGTTGGTGAAGAAATTGAAATCATCGGAATCAAAGAAGCTCAAAAAACTACTGTAACTGGCGTTGAAATGTTCAGAAAACTTCTTGATGAAGGTAGAGCAGGCGATAACGTTGGTATTCTTCTTAGAGGAACCAAGAGAGAAGATGTTGAAAGAGGGCAGTGTTTAGTTAAGCCTGGAACTGTTACTCCACATAAGAAGTTTAAGTGTGAAGTATATATTCTAACTAAAGATGAAGGTGGAAGACATACTCCAATCTTTAAAGGATATAGACCTCAATTTTATTTCAGAACTACTGATGTGACTGGAGCGGTTACTCTTAATGAAGGTACTGAAATGATCATGCCTGGTGATAATACTGCATTTAGTGTAGAGCTTATTACTCCAATCGCTATGGAGAAAGGTCTTCGATTTGCCATTAGAGAAGGTGGTCGTACTATTGGTGCTGGTACAGTTTCTGATATCATCGAGTAATCTTTAAGATTAATATTTTTAATTAACTAAAAATATGCTAAGGTCGGATGAAAATCCGGCCTTTTTTTTAAGGCAGCATTCGCAGGAGCGAAATGATGCCGAGAAACTCATAGCCGACCAGTATGGGAGGCTAGGAGAAGAGCTTTCTTCTCTCACATTAGGTCTTTAGCTACGGGCGTATAGCTCTAATTGGTAGAGCGGCTGATTCCAAATCAGTAGGTTGGGGGTTCGAATCCCTCTGCGCCCGCCACTTTAAAAATCAAACTTCAGTCATTTTGTCGTCTTTCTACTTTATTCAAGCTCAGTCACGTACATTGGGTACGTTCCTTCACTTGAAAAAGTGAAATCCTAGAACTGACTAGAAGTTTGAATTTTAAAGTACTTGATTGGCATGGGATTCGAATCGGAGTGAACGTGCAAGCAGTGCTTGCTGAGCGAGCGTGAGGCGAGTTAAAGTGAACGTAGGAGAGCTTACGCAATGAATGAGCTGGAGGCGAATAATTGAAGTAAGCGAATCCCTCTGCGCCCGCCACTTTAACTCGGTCTTTTACTTTAACATTTTATTCGTCTCGGCGACTCCTTGTCGGTCACGTACATAGCGTACGCTCTCTCCTCGTCACTTGTTCCTCATAAAAGCTTAAAGCAAAATCTCTTCGTTAAAGTCTAGCGAGTTTGAACCGGGGTCTATTTAATGACGAACAACGCAGAACCGACCAGTAAGGGAGGTTCAGTGTAAAAATCAAAAAAAATTTCAATTTAAAGTTTCATCTTCACTTTGATCGCAACCGCGACTCCGTTTCAGTCATGTACTAATGTACATTCCCTCACCGTCGCTAGTTGCTCACAAAAGCATGAATCAAAATCTCTTCGTTAGATAAATATTGAAATTCGGAAAATTTGGAGTCAACTACATATATTCGCTCACTGCGGAGTAGTTTGGAGGCGGCATCGGCAGGAGACGAACAACTCGTAGCCGACCAGGAGGAGAGGCTTAGGGCGTACACCTCATTCGCTAAGTATTTGTTTCTTAAAATATCCGTATTTGAGTTTAATGATTACAGTATAGTTGCCTTAGAGCTTGTCTGTGGAGATCTAGAGGAATAACAAAATAGATTAATTTAAAATGTGACCTAGCTCTTTTCTGATTAATTTCTCAAATTTATTTCTTCTAATTGATTTAATCCCAGAAGAAATCTTTTTCTTTTTGCAAAGACTGCCTTTCTGGTAAAGATTTCTTAAAGCTATTTTAAAGTCACTATTATTCGCAAGAATTTGTACTTCTCTTCGACTTTGTTTCTTATTAAATTTTTTAATAATTCCTTGAATTAATAAATCCAGAACTGCTTCTCTTTCTCGATAAAATTTATTAGTCGTATAATCCACGATCGGTTGGTGGAGAAACTCATTGTAGAGCTCTGG
>JAOHMI010000152.1 GCA_028101965.1 Bacteriovoracaceae bacterium | reverse complement strand
TCAATAATCCTTCATCTTATATATCAAAAAGATCTTACAATCTTTCGAGCTAAAGAAGGGAACAATAGTAAGACTGCAAGTGGAGCAAATGAGGACTCCACTTTTTCTGAAAACCACCAAGTTTATTTTCGCGCGGAAACGTTACCTTCAGCGCTTGTTGTGGAAACTCCTATTCAACTTAAGCAGTCTGCTAATAAACGGAGAGTCGCAAAAAAAAATTCCATAAAAAAAACGAAGCAAAAAACTCAGAAAGTTATTTCTCCTACGAACTATAAGAAAAGTTATGTGACTAAAAGAAAAAATAGCTTAAAAAAGAAAACTGCTCAAAAAGTAAGTTCGAATCAAGTTGATATCCGTGAAAAAATTCGAAAAGTTCGACAAAAAATCAATCAAATCTCGGCGAAAAATGTGACAAATGATCATAAAAAGCCACAGAGTTTTTTTAGCTCTGAATATATTATTCCCATATCCTTACTAGCGAGTTCAATATGTCTGATCTTTTTTGGAGTTTTCTTTTATCGGAGAAAGTCTAAAGTCAGCACTGAAATTGATCCAATTGCACAGATGAAGGGAGCGGAAAGAGCAACAATTTCAAAAAAGACCTATGAGAATAAAACAATCGCCTCTGAGACGAAAAATGATTACGGGATTAATCCTGGGTTTGTTTTTACTGAAAAGGGAGACTTAATTCATTACAACGCAGCGGCAACGGAATTAGCCCAAGCAATTGATGTAAATATCAAGAAGCCTTCAACTAAAAAAATGCGCAACCTGTATTTCAGGTTAATGACCAATTTACGAGAAGACAGAACAACTGGGCAAAAAGTTTTGAAAGTTAATCAAGATTTCTATACCTATCTTTCACAATATCGAAATGTATTAGAGAAAAGAGTTAAAGTGGTTGAACTTATCCCATATTTTCGAGGAAAAGATGAAAGATTTGAAACTTTTCAAGATAGCCCATTAATTAGTGAGTTTTCTTCTAAGTTAGATAACGACAGTAAAATTTATTCTCTTGATGATTTTCTCTCAAGCAACTTAATGGGGATTCATATGATTTTTGAGATGAATCGAATCTCACTCCAGTATGTTGGTAATGAAGGCAAAGAAATCTTTGTGGGGTTTTCTAAGAAAGACTTAGAGACAATTTTTACCAGTTTTATGGTTTCATTGGCAAAAGTTTTAGGACAGAGAGAGCAAACTACGGAAGCGGTCCTGAGTACTGACACTTTAAGTGACCGACTTTTTTTTAAAGTTGGATTACCTAAATTTCGATTGGATCAAAATGAATTGGAGAAAGCATTTCTGATTAATGAATCAGAATATGCAGGTCTTTATCACTTCTTTAATGAAATTAGCAATCGCTATGCTGCCTTAGGTCTGCAAATTAATATCAATTATTTGTATGGGGAGCAAAGTGAGTTCTTAGGAACAGAGCTTAATTTGAGTTTTAAAACCATGAAGGAAACATCGAAGCAAATTAAGTCATCTCTTAAGAGTGGTAGCTCGGTTAAAGTTATGCCTAGTAGCGCTTCTCTTCATTAATAAGACTGGTCAATAACTTCTTGGTCAGTCTGCTCATTGGCATCAGAGTTGAAGTATACTCCGAGCCCTAACTTAACTTTTTTCTGACTTTTATCTTTAGGTCTTAATATTTTTACAATAACTCGGCGGTTGATGGATTGGTTTTCTTTAATCCATTTACCATCTTTCGTTTTTCGAGGAACAGTGGGACGAGTAGGGCCATGTCCTACAGCGACGAGGTTTTCTGGTGAAAAGCCAAAGTATAAAAATCTTTCTACGATTGCAGTAGACCTGGCCATGGACATGAGCCATTCACTTCCAAGAAGTTCATCTTTTTCAATTTGGGAGGAGTCACTGTGTCCACTAATAATAATTCGATAATTTGGATCATTATTTTTTATTAAATCGATCATTGCATCCATTATGGGAGACATGTGTTTTTCGATTTTATAGCTTCCTGCTTGAAATAAGACTGAACCTGAAAAAGTCACAATAAGAGCACCGTCTTGCATGGTAATTTTACTAAATTGCTTTACTTGAGGATGAGATGCTATTTCTTCTTGCAGCTGGTTTAACTCCATAGAGGATGATTTAAATTTGTCCTTTCGAAAAGCTTGAGAAAGTTTTTCTGCTTTAATATTAAATCCAACTGGATCATAATTGGCGAAGGCCATCATAAGGATAAAGAAACAAGCGATAAGCGTCATCATATCAGCGTAGGAAATCAGCCACATTTCTACTTCATCAACTGGTTGCTCAATTTTTTTCTTAGGTCTTTTTCTCATGATAATTAGGCACCTTTACTCCAATTCAAGCGCTCCCCAGGAGCTAAGAATGAATTCAACTCTTCAATTAAGAGAATAGGGTTGGTTTTTTGCATCACTAATTCAACGCCCTTAATTACAATTTGATTTTTTAGATAAGTTTCCTTTGAATCATCTGATAGATTTTCAGCAATAGGAATAAAAAGAGCATTGGCCAGAACCGCTCCATAGAGAGTCGTGATAAGGCATACCCCCATTGCTGGCCCAATAAACTTCATGGCATCAGGCTTGTCTAAGTTGGCCAGGAGGACAATCATCCCCATGGTTGTTCCGATCATACCAAAGGCAGGAGGGTACTTTGCAACCACCTTCATTTTATTGGCTTCATTTAAATGAGACGCAAACATATTATCATTTCTTTCATCTAAAATTCGTAGAATTTCCTCTTCCTGAAGAACTCCACCTTTAGCCAAATCCAGTGCTTCTTTGAGAAAAAAGTCACTTGCACGACCAGATAAATTCTCTATCGCATCTCCCTTACGGTAAGATTCATTAATACTGACGATTTCATTTATGACTTTTACATAGTTATGTTTTTTTCCAAAAATTACTCTGCGAACGAATATTTTGAAAAGAACCACGATACGATTAAGTTGAAAACTTATGGCCGTGGAAGCAAATGAGCCACCAATAACAATAAAGATAGAGGGAATATCATAAAATAACTTTAAGCCCAACTCAGCTGCTGCTAAATTTAATCCAAAGCCTAAAACTCCAATGGCCAAAATAAAGCCAAGTACAGATAATATATTCATTTCGATTCCTTATGATCTGTTTTTCGGAATAGTGAGAAAAATATTTATTAGTCGACTGCTCTTCTTTGTCTTAAAGTGGAGGGATTT
>JAOHMI010000151.1 GCA_028101965.1 Bacteriovoracaceae bacterium | reverse complement strand
GCTTTTGTGCTTCCATATAACTTAAAACTTACGTGATACCTTATGGGCCAATAGAATCCCTCTAATTTCTCATTTACCATGAAATTGTAAATACGAGGAGTACCGCTATAATTCGAGGATAGGTCAGTGTCGATTTCTTGGTCCTGTTCATTGAATTTCTTTCTAAAGAAAATGAATTGTTCAAACATAATATTCATAAACTCATGAGTTAATACTTCTGTTGAGTCAATAGATAACTCAGGGGGAAGTCCACAGATATAAATGTCACTTTCAGTAAATCCTGCCACTGATTTTTTATCAGTTTGAGGAAGATCCAGTTGGTAGCGGAGCGGGGCAGCTAAGGCAACGTTCATTAAGATTGTTATGATAAGCAAAGCTTTCATTGTTACTCCTTTGAACGAGACTCGGCTTTCACCTTTCATGAAAAATGTATTTTAAGGAGAAATTATGGAAAGTGTGAAAATATGTGCTGTTGCATTGGTTTCATTTGAAGGGATGTAAGTTTTGTTGCGCGAGGCGCATTTATAACTGTTTGGGCTAGAAAACTTTAAGTTACTTATTTCTTGAGTTAGAATAAGTTTTTTTAAGGTGAGAAAGATTTATGTTTTTAAAATTCCAAAATTTCTTAGTTACAAGCTTAGCAACCCTTTTTTTGATTTCGTGCTCCGGAATTCAAATGATCGATACAAATCATTTATATCGTAAAGAGTTCACTCAGAAATTAGAGGCAATAAAAAAAATTTACTTGCGAGGTGATTCAGATAGAGCCCTCTTTGAATTAAATGCATTAGAAGATGATTCACTCAATAAAAATGAGCAAGCGGCAAAATATAATTTAAGTGGCGTGATTAATTTTTCACAGAAAAAATTCCAAATTGCCTTGGATCATTTGAATAAAGCATTGGATAAATCCAAGGAAGATGCCAAATTGGTTTCCCAAATTAACCTTAATCTTGGATCAACCTATTATAAATTAAATAAATTTGAGCAAGCCTATTCTAGTTTGCAAGCGGCAGATACTGAAAAGTTAAGTGAGTCTGAACAAGGAAAGTATTATCAATTAAAATTAATTTTAAGTCAGCAATTAGGATACAAGGATGAAGCAGTTTTAAGTTCGATAATGCTTTTAAAAAATGCTGATTCTTTTGAGAAAATCAAAGAGAGCAATTACTCAACGGTTTTAACCACTCTCTATAAATCTCTTGATCCTGTTCAAAGACAAAAAGTTTTTTCAACCATTGAGAATGAGAAATGGCCAGTTGTCGCCTATGTGGCAAAGATGGAAGCTAATGATCGTTACTTTAAAGGAAGAAGAGAAGCCTCAGGGGAGATGATTAAGTTTCTCAAGGACAATTTCTTTGATTTACCGGAAGTTGAGCAGTTTTTATCTAATTATGAAACTCGTTTGAAAAGTTTGTACAAAATTGAATTAAATAATGTGGGAGTGGTTCTTCCCTTTAAAGGAAAGAAGAAGAATTTTTCAAATAAAGTTCTCTTGGCCTTGGATACTTTTTTAAAAACTAATAAATCAGACCTCCAGTTTTTTATTAAAGATAATTATGCAAACCCAATCGTTAGCTCTGAAGTTATCCATGAATTGGCTTTAGAAAAAAATGTTTCAGTAATTATTGGTGGACTTTTTTCCGATACGGCCACAGAAGAGTATTTAACCTGTAAGAAGTTAGGTATTTTCTATATCTCTTTGTCACAAATTCATTTACCTAAAAGTGAAAAGAACCATCTGCTACTCGAAATCCCTGGTTCAGTTCAATCCATTGTAGATTATCTTTCAAAGCCACGATCGCTAAATATTTTAGGGCCACGAGTGGCGGTATTTTATCCGAATACAGAAAGAGGGCGATCATTTGTGAATGCCTTTTGGCAACAATCTAAGGATACAGGCATACAGTTATCTATCTTTGGTAAGTATCCTAAAAATATGGCGAATTATTTAGAAAGTATTAAAGATTTTTTAGGGGTCTCTTTTAAGCGAGAAAGAGAAGAAGAGCTTTCCATGTGGAAAGATATTTACGCGCTTGATTCTAAAGGTCCTATTCGGAGAACTCAATCCATCCCCCCGATTATTGAATTTGATTGGGTTTTCTTACCCAGCTATCCACCAGAAGCCTTACAGATTATTCCTTCATTTTATTACTTTGATGCAAAGAAAGTTAAGTTTGTGGGGGACATGTCCTGGTATAATAAAAAGATGCTTAAAGAGCAGAAAAATTGGGGACCAGTTTATTTCACAGGACTGGACCCAAATAAATACTCTTCAAAGTTAAAGAGCGATTTTAATCGAATTCATAAAAGATTGCCTTCTCTAATTGAAGTTATTAGTTATGAAGCGGTTAGCATTACTGCAAGTATGATCAAGAATTTAAAGATCGAAAACCGAGAAGAGTTTGAGTCTGAAATTTTAGGAAGAGCTCAGATTAAGGGTTTGACTTCGCAATGGGATAATAAAGATAAGCTGTGGATAAAGAATCTTAAGCTCCTAAAAATGCAGCAAGGTCATGCGGTGGAGAACTTTCCAGCAGCCTTGTAAATTCGTTATTATGATTAATATTTCAACTTTTTGACTAAACTTTAGGCAATTTTCTGTTATTTTATGAACAAATAATTGGCATTTCCTTTGCTTCTAATATCTGTAATAAGAACATTCTAAGGAGTAAGTGTGAAATTTTTAACAATGGGTCTATTCGTTTTATTATCAACAAATGCATTTAGCCAGCTTCTTAATGATGATTATATAGAAATAGATACTATGAATGATGTGGATGGAGCTAAGCCAATAATTATTCAAGGATCAGAGTTTGTGAATATAGCGAATGTTGGTCTAGATTCAGGACAGCCTTTCAATTCAGGAATTTCTATTACAAGAAAAGCAGATTTAAATTTATTTCCAGATAATAGCCACCTATATATTAAAGATTTATCTTTTTCTAAAGCTATGGTTCGCAACTTATCCGATCAATATCATATTGCTGCTCTTAAAACATTATTCAACCATTATAGTGGCATGTACGAAGGAGAATTATTAACACAGTTTAATAAATTAAAAGAAAAAATTAAAGGTGATGTTCTGATTACCGAATTGGATCCCACCGATACAGATATGATTTTTGAGATTATTAAAGCGGAGAGGCTTTATAATAGTCTACCTCTATTTAGTAAATTTAACGCTTCAACTAGTAAAGCAATTGAATATGATGTAAATGGAGATCTTGTTGGAC
>JAOHMI010000150.1 GCA_028101965.1 Bacteriovoracaceae bacterium | reverse complement strand
TTTTTTAATCTGCGAATTGGATAATGGGAAAAGTTACAAATATGATATGAACTTTGTTATCACAGAACAAGGAGCTGCAATAGATCCATTAAAAGATATCGAATTCTTTAAAAAAGTTTTTATTGAATCAGGTGCACTCACCTGGCCAAATGGTTACGAAATTCATGCTGATACTGTTGAGCGAGATGGGAAACTAATTATTAATTATCAAGAAGCTTAATCCTCATTATATTCATATTGATCTAAACAATAATCAAAGCACTCTTCTTCATCTGGATCATACTCAAGTGAATAATCAACACCTTTCTTATTAGCTTTTAAATCATCGATGCTAGGGCTGGCTTTCTTATTTTTCTTAAAAATATTTCTAGTATAAACTCCTAAGTCTCTTAGCTCTTTTAGATATCCAAGAGAAATAACATAATTCTTATTACAATATATAGTTAACTGGCAAGACAAAGTACAATGTTGAGTTTTATCACTGATTTGCTTGGTGTATTTTGAAATCTCTTGAAACAAGCTGTAGGTCTTATAATAACACATTAAATCTTCAGCAAAGATCTTCCCGGGAACAAAACAGAAAAACAGCATGAGAGTAGTAGTTAACTTTTTCATAACTCTTTTCTAAGAAACTAAATTGATTTTAACAATAATTTGTATCAAAAAGAGAAGAATTTTCAGAACTTACTGATTATCCACTGGTTTCATTAAAAGCAATTTTTGGTCAATGATTTCATAGACTTTACTCGGCTTAAGATAGGCTTGATGATGTGAAACAAATAAAACAGCTGTTATAAGCTTCTTATGAAGATCATATACCTCATCAACTACATTCTTTAATAAATTCTGATCAAGAAAAGAAAATGACTCATCAATAAGGAGAACTTGAGGATTAAGAAATAATGTAAAATAGAAGAAGACCAGCTGGCGCTGTCCATTGGAAAGTTTGTGCCAGGGTGTATTTATGAGTTCTGGCTGATGACGTTCACTAATAAAAGTTTTAAAATTCGAAGTTAAATTTTTTGTTTTAAAAATTGAGAATTGATTTATTTCCTGAATGAATTCAACAAAAGTTCTCTCTCCTAATTGTAAGAGCGGAGGGCAATAATAGATTCTCTCCAAATTTATGAAATAATTGTGATGAGGATATTGCCCACAAAGAGACTTTAGAAAGAGAGATTTCCCACTTCCAGACTGCCCTTTTAAATGAATTATATCTCCTGAGTTTAGCTCAAAATGAGGAATAGTTAATTTCAACGATGTTGCTGTTAGTACTCCATTATTAATAGATATCATGGAGGTCTCCTCGTCCTAAATTAAAGCTAAATGAAAAATAAAGGCCGATACATGTCACGAAATAGATTGAAGCAAATATAACTGCCATAATAATAAATTGGTTTAATACAGCAGTCATAACATCTTCATTAGCGATTAATTGACCCGTTAGCATTCCCGGCAAGCTGACAATCCCTACGATACTCAAAACATTTAGCATAGGAGTTAAGCCAGTGCGAATGGCTTGCTGAAAGTAAAGCCTCACAGATTCATAAGGAGTGGCACCCATGATCCTCTTGAGGGAAATAAGTTCTTGATTCGATCTAATATTAGTAAAGAAAGCATTTCGAGAAAGAACAATTCCATTTAATGAATTACCTAAAATCATCCCTAATATAGGAATAAAAAATTTGAATTCAAACTGATCTTTCATAAGAGAGTTTGCAAAGTTAGCAAGAAAAGGAGCAATTGTGAGATAAATTATGGAGTAGATAAGATAGTCTCTTGTGGTAAACTTAAAGTCTGATTTCAAGGAAGTATTTAATATGGCCATAAGAATGATAAACAAACATGCCATAAACTTTATTGAATCATGACTATAGTAAAACAAATAGATCAAGACTTGAGACAAGAGAAAAAGCTGAATAAGGCAGCGAAAAAGCGCGATCGCACTTTCTTTCATTAAACTTCGACTCAAGACAAAAATAATTGTCAAAAGACTTAGTATAAATACTAAGATAACGCTTAATTTAACAATCACTTCTTTATTATAAAAAAATTCCATGACTAAAACCTTTATCGAAAACTAGACTCTTTTACAAAAAAATTATTAAGCTTTGTCTTTTATAAATCAAAGATATATTCTCACCAAGTGAAAAATTTAAAAATCTTTCTTCCAGGAATTATTTTAGCAGCAACAGGAGTTGGTGCAGGTGATCTAATTACTGGTGGATTAGCAGGAGTTTACACCGGGACGGCTTTTATTCTGGCCCCAATCATTGGTGCTCTTTTCAAATATGCTCTAAATGAAAATATGGCACGATTTCAACTGGAGAAAAATCAGACCATTATTTATGAGATTGTTCACACTAATAGCCTAATCAAATATATCTTTTTTATCTATTTGATCATTTGGTCTTATATTGTTGGTAGTGCCTTGATTAATGGAAGTGGCTCAGCGGCGTCAAGCTTTTATCTTTTAGGAGACTCCATTCAAAGCTCCAAAGTTCTCTGGGGTATCATCCACAGTTTTTTCGCCTTATTTATTTTAAAGTTTTTTAAAGTAAAAGTTTTTGAGCTTCTTATGTCGATTCTTGTGGGAATCATGTTTGTCAGCATCATTCTTTGCTGTCTATATTTATCAATATATTCTCCAATTATGGATCAAGGGCACCTCTCAAGCAATAGTGAGAATTTTTGGAAATCTTTCGAGTGGGCCATTGCTGTTATCGGAGGAGTTGGTGGAACTCTCACCATAATTTGCTATGGGTACTGGGTTCAAGATAATTTAAAAAGTTTTAATAATAAAGCTAAAGCACTCAGAAATATCCGCCTTGATCTAAAAATGTGCTACCTTTTAACCGGACTCTTTAGCGTCTGTATGATTTATCTCGGCTCAAAAGTTGGAAACTTTGAAGGATCAAAGGCCCTTCTCCCGGTCCATATAAGTAACTATTTAGGAAAAGAACTTGGATTACCAATAATGAAATACATCTTTCTTTTTGGCTTCTGGGGCGGGGTGTACTCTTCGTTTATTGGCTTACTCCAAGCAATACCATTTGTGTTTACTGATTTTTTCTATTCGCAAAAGAGTGAAAAAACTTCTGTTGACCAATATCAAAAAACAAATCACTACAAATACTTTCAATTAGCTTTGGCCATTATACCCATTAGTGGATTATTTTTTAAATTTGTTTTGATTCAGAAAGTTTACGCTATTTTTGGAGCTCTTTTTATTCCATTCCTAGCAATTATAATCTTTAAGTTAAATCTGCAGAAGTACCGCTCAA